>NZ_JBEXNN010000010.1:0-216197 GCF_040611115.1 Streptomyces sp. NPDC003038 | reverse complement strand
CCCCATTATCACCCACAACACGCCAACCCTTATCAATTTTGGGTTTACTGTTTTTAAGAGTTGTGCTATACCTATCTACCACGGCCCGCGCCCCGGATTCGGGGCGCGGGCCTTCGTACGTACGGGAACGGCTACGGCGGAGGGGGTCAGGCGAGGCGGTGCATCCAGCCGTGGGCGTCGGCGGTGCGGCCGGTCTGGAGGTCGAGCAGGGCCTTGCGGAGCTTCATGGTGACCTCGCCCGGGTTGCCGTCGCCCTGGATCCAGTTGGCGCGCTCGGACTTGACGGTGCCGACCGGGGTGATGACGGCGGCGGTGCCGCAGGCGAAGACCTCGGTGAGGGTGCCGTTCTCGTTGTCGCGCTTCCAGTCCTCGGTGCTGATCCGGCCCTCTTCGGCGGTGTAGCCGAGGTCGCGGGCGATGGTGAGGAGGGAGTCGCGGGTGATGCCGGGAAGGAGCGAGCCGGTGAGCTCCGGCGTGACGATGCGCCGTGTTCCGTCCTCCTGCGCGTACACGAAGTACAGGTTCATGCCGCCCATCTCCTCGACCCAGCGGTGCTCGACGGCGTCGAGCCAGACCACCTGGTCGCAGCCGTGCGCGGCGGCCTGGGCCTGGGCGACGAGCGAGGCCGCGTAGTTGCCGCCGGTCTTGGCCGCGCCGGTGCCGCCCTTGACGGCGCGGACGTAGTCCTCGGAGAGCCAGACGGAGACGGGCTTGACGCCGCCGGGGAAGTACGCGCCGGCGGGCGAGGCGATGACGATGAAGAGGAACTCGTTGGCCGGCCGGACGCCGAGGCCGACCTCGGACGCGAACATGAACGGCCGCAGGTACAGGGAGGCTTCGCCCGAGTCCGGGACCCAGGCGCGGTCCTGCTTGATGAGCGCGTCGCAGGCCGCGATGAACAGGTCGGCGGGCAGCTCCGGCATGGCCATGCGGCGGGCGGAGGACTGGAAGCGCGCGGCGTTGGCCTCGGGGCGGAAGGTGGCGACGGTGCCGTCGGGCTGCTTGTAGGCCTTGAGTCCCTCGAAGATGGTCTGCGCGTAGTGCAGGGTCATGTTCGCGGGGTCCATCGACAGTGGCGCGTACGGGACCAGCTCGGCGTCGTGCCAGCCGCGGCCCTCCGTCCACTTGATCGTCACCATGTGGTCGGTGAAGTGGCGGCCGAAGCCGGGGCTGGCCAGGATCGCCTCGCGCTCCGCGTCGGACAGCGGGTTCGAGGAGGGCTTGAGCTCGATCGTGGGCGTCGTCATGAGTGCTTGTCCTTCACCGGTTGTGTATGGCGGACCGCGCTCACGGCGTACTAGGACGTCCGAGCTTCCCCGCATTCCGCGGCCTCGCGTTCGATTATCGCGCGCGTGGAGGCTTCGGAGAAACGGGGCGATTGCGGCCCAGGGAGATGGTGGCACCCGGGGCCGCACAGGAAAAGCCGCCAGGTCCCTATCGTGACCTGGCGGCTTCCTGGAGGTGGAGCTGCCGGGTCAGCCGGCTACGCGAGCGGCGAGGGCGTCGCCGATCGCGTCGGTGGAGCGGAAGGTGCCGTCGCGCTCCGCCAGGTCGGCGGAGACCGCGGCCTCGATGCGGGCGGCCTGGGCCTCGTAACCCAGGTGGCGCAGGAGGAGGGCGACGGAGAGGATCGTCGCCGTCGGGTCGGCCTTGCCGGTGCCGGCGATGTCCGGGGCCGAGCCGTGGACGGGCTCGAACATGGACGGGAAGGTGCCGGCCGGGTTGATGTTCCCGGAGGCGGCGAGGCCGATTCCGCCGGTCACGGCGGCGGCCAGGTCGGTGAGGATGTCACCGAAGAGGTTGTCCGTGACGATGACGTCGAAGCGCTCGGGCTGGGTGACGAAGAAGATCGTCGCGGCGTCGACGTGCAGGTAGTCGGTGGTGACCTCGGGGTACTCCTGGCCGACCTTGTCGAAGATGTTCTTCCACATGTGGCCCGCGTACACGAGGACGTTGTTCTTGTGGACGAGCGTGAGCTTCTTGCGGGGGCGGGCGTTGGCCCGCTCGTACGCGTCACGGACGACGCGCTCGACACCGTACGCGGTGTTGACGCTGACCTCGGTGGCCACCTCGGCGGGGGTGCCGGTGCGCAGGCTGCCGCCGTTGCCGGTGTACGGGCCTTCGGTGCCCTCGCGGACCACGACGAAGTCGATCTCCGGGCGTCCGGCCAGCGGAGTGGCCGTGTTGGGGAAGAGCTTCGACGGGCGCAGGTTGATGAAGTGGTCGAAGGCGAAGCGGAGCTTCAGCAGCAGGCCGCGCTCCAGCACGCCCGACGGGACCGACGGGTCGCCGATGGCACCCAGCAGGATCGCGTCGTGGTGCTTGAGGGCCTCGAGCTCCGCGTCCGGGAGGGTCTCACCGGTGCGGTGCCAGCGCTGGGCGCCGAGGTCGTACTCCTTGGTCTCCAGCTTCACATCCTGGGGCAGGACCGCGGTAAGGACTTTGAGTCCCTGAGCCACGACTTCCTGGCCGATGCCATCACCGGGGATCACTGCGAGATTGATGCTGGTCGACATGGCGGAACCGTACTCCCTGTCCCAGCCCTCAGACATATTGCGTCCAGCATCCGGACCAATGGGGACGCAACATGTCCGGGAGCCCCGAGGTGGCGATGGGCCTATCAGTGGCCCGCCGAGCCGCCGTTGTCGCGGCGGTCCAGGGCCCGCTGCAGGGCGGCGGCGGCGTTCTTGCGGTCGGCTTCCGCGGTGGAGGAGCGGCGGACGCGGCGGACTGCGGTGCGTGCGGTCATGGTGATCGACTCCTTGAGATCACGGCGTGGCGGGGCCACGGATGAGGGGTTCCTTCAAGGCGCCGGAAGAGGCGGGGAGCGGTGCGCCGCAGGGGTTGCCTGCCAGGGGCGCGCGCTCTCGACC
Source organism: Streptomyces sp. NPDC003038 (assembly GCF_040611115.1). Taxonomy (NCBI): domain Bacteria; kingdom Bacillati; phylum Actinomycetota; class Actinomycetes; order Kitasatosporales; family Streptomycetaceae; genus Streptomyces; species Streptomyces sp. NPDC003038. The sequence goes on along the minus strand of NZ_JBEXNN010000010.1, from coordinate 213,324 downwards.
GCCATTCGCCTGATCGGCGAGACGTTCGGCTCCTACAAAGCTAGGGCAGTCGGCGCTGTATGTCTCCGCAGTTACTCGGACTTCCTACTATCTGAGACGCGGAACCCCCGAAAGGGGCCCGACCGGGACCCGATCGGGACCCGTTTACGCTCCCGCTCAGCCCTTGTCGGAGCGGAGTTCCCTGATCAGCGCCCTGACGGCAAGAGTCGATGCAGATTCCGGTGTGGTGACGTACCCCACGCACCTCACCGGCCCCTCCGGGCCCAGACGGGTGATCTCGACCGCCTCGGTCGCCTCCCGCAGCGACAGTTCGGGCAGGATCGCCATCCCGAGCCCCCGGCCGACCATCGTCAGCACCATCCCGTCGTCCTCCGCCTTGACGGTGGCCCTCGGGATCCAGTCCTGGGCCCGCCACCAGTCACGGGTGTACGAGCCGCAGTTCTCGTCCCAGTCCAGCAGCGGCAGGCTCTTCGGATCCGGATGGCCGACCGGGTGGACCAGTGCGTACGCCTCCTGCGCGAGCACCCCCGTCAGCAGGCCCGGCGGTGCGTCCTCCTGACCGCCCAGCGTCGCGATGCCGAGGTCGGCACGGCCCGCCGCGACCTCCCCGGCCGTGCCCGCGCCCAGTTCGCGCACCACCCGGACCTCGGGCCGGATGCCGGGATGGCGGGCCGTGAGCCGCTCCAGGGCGGGCGGCAGCAGATGCAGGGCCGCGCTGCGGAACGCCGCGATCCGGAGCACGCCCTCGACCGCGTCCCCGCCGTCCGCCCCCCGGCCGGCGCCCCGGGCCTCCGCGCCGAGGACCTCGTACAGCCGCAGGATCCGGCGGGCGTGGCCGACGGCCCGCTCCCCCGCCGGGGTGGGCGAGGCGCCGGTCCGGCCGCGCTCGAAGAGCACCGCGCCGACCTTGCCCTCGCTGCCGCGCACCGCGTGCGAGACGGCGGACTGGGTCAGGCCGAGGCGGGCGGCCGCGGCGGAGAAGCCGCCGGCCTCGGCGACGGCGACCAGGATCCGCAGTTCCTGCGGGAGGAGCTCGGCCACGGGGGCTCTCACCTCGTTCTATGAGCGTGATTCATGGACGGACTGCTTCCATGAGCGCAACCCTCTGCCCGGCTGCGGGATTCCTTCCTAGCGTCTGGGCCATGAAGACCGACACCGCCCACCCGGCCCGCCCGTCCCACGTCTCGCGTTCCGCCGCCCGGGGCACCGCCCTGGCTGTCCACCAGGTGGCCCGGCCCGCCGGCTTTCCCGCCGCCACCGACTTCGCCTACGTGGAGTCCCCGCTCCCCGAGCCGGCCCCGGGCACCGCCCTGGTGGAGAACCTCCTGCTCTCCGTGGACCCCTACCACCGAGAGATGATGGACGGCGGCGAGGACGGCTTCGAGCTGAACACCCCGCTGGAAGGCCGCTCGGTCGGCCGGGTCGTCGCCTCCCGCGACCCGGGCCTCGCCGAGGGCGACCTCGTCTTCCACCGCGAGGGCTGGCGCACGCACGCGCTCGTCACCCTCGCCGCGGCCGGCACCCGCAAGCTCCGCTGCCACGCCGGGGTCCCGCTGGAGGCGTACCTGTCCATCCTGGGCGGCACCGGCCTGACCGCGTACGCCGCCCTGACGCGGACCGCGGCCCTCCGCGCGGGTGAGGACCTCTTCGTCTCCGCCGCGGCCGGCGGGGTGGGCACGGCGACCGGCCGCATCGCCCGGCTGCTCGGCGCCGGCCGGATCATCGGCAGCGCGGGCTCGGCGGCGAAGGTCGCCCACCTCACCGGGGCGCTCGGCTTCGACGCGGCCTTCGACTACCACGACGGCCCGGTCGGCGAGCAACTGGCGCAGGCGGCCCCCGGCGGCATCGACGTCTACGTGGACAACGTGGGCGGCGACCACCTGGAGGGCGCGATCGACGCCCTGCGCGAGTACGGGCGCGTCGCCTGGGTCGGCGCGATCTCGATGTACAACGGGGACCGCTCCCCGGCCGCGCCCCGCAACCTCTTCGAGGTCGTACACAAGTCACTGCGCCTGGAAGGGGTATTGGTTCGCAATCACACCAATCTGCAAGAGGAATTGGAGGACTTCCTCGTCCCCCATCTGCGCAGCGGCCGGATCGGTACCGACACCACCGTTGTCCAGGGTTTCGACCACACCGTGGAGGCCTTCCGGGGCATGCTCCGCGGTGACAACCTGGGCAAGATGCTCGTGCGGATCGACGGTTGACCTCCGGCCGCCCGCGAGTTCACCGAACTCTTGCCGCACGGATGTAGACCTTTGACTCCGGCGCCGCCACCCTTGCGGTCAATGTGCCGACGGGGCGCTTGAGCGGGAGGCGAGGAGCCAGCGACACCGATCAGCCGCAGAGGTTTCGTGGGAATCGGCGCCGGGCTGGTGGCGGGAGCCACCCTGCCCCCGCTCGCATCCGCGACGGCGGCCGCGGCCGCCGCGACCGGCACCCTCACCGATGTGAAGCACGTGGTGATCCTGATGCAGGAGAACCGCGGTTTCGACCACTACTTCGGCAGGCTGAAGGGTGTCCGCGGCTTCGGCGACCGCGCCGCCGGCAACCTCCCGGGCGGCTGGGGCACGTTCAACCAACCCAACTGGGGCGGCCGCCAGTATCCGTGGAAGCTCAGCTCCACCCCGCCCGCGGGGGGCGCGGACGGCGAGACCCTCGCGCAGTGCACCGGCGACCTCCCGCACAGCTGGACCTCACAGCACGCCGCCTGGAACAAGGGCCGCATGGACAACTGGGTCACCGGCGTCGGCAGCACCCGCACCCTCGGCTACATGGACCGCGCGGACATACCCTTCCACTACGGGCTCGCCGACCACTACACCGTCTGCGACGCGTACTTCTGCTCCGCGCTCAGCGCGACCGGCCCCAACCGCACCTTCCTGTGGAGCGGCAGGATCGACGCCTCCAGCAAGGACGGCGGCGAGGAGTCCGGGCTGACCTGGGAGACGTACGCGGAAGCCCTCCAGCGGGCGGGCGTGAGCTGGAAGGTCTACCAGAACGCCCAGGACAACTACGGCGACAACGGTCTGGCCTACTTCAAGAAGTTCACGGACGCGGCTCCGGGCGATCCGCTGTACGACCGCGGCATGTCCTCCGTCCCCCGCAGGACCGGCTCCACCCCCGACGACATCGCGGCCGCCCTCCGCGCCGATGCCCTCGCGGGCACGCTGCCCCAGGTCTCCTGGGTCGTGGCGAACGAGGCCTTCTGCGAGCACCCGTACGCCCCGCCCGCCGACGGCGCGCACTTCGTGGACCTGGTCTACCGCGCCCTGGCCGCGAACCCGGAGGTCTTCGACTCCACCGTCCTCTTCCTCAATTACGACGAGAACGACGGCTTCTTCGACCACGTGCCGCCGCCGGTCGCGCCGCCCGGCACTCCCGGCGAGTACCTGGACGGCATTCCGATCGGGCTCGGCTTCCGCGTCCCGATGATCGTGATGTCCCCGTGGACCCGCGGCGGCTGGGTGAGCTCGGAGGTCTTCGACCACACCTCGGTGCTGCGGTTCATGGAGAAATGGACGGCGGCCCTCGGCACCCCCGCCACCTGTCCGAACATCAGCGCCTGGCGCCGCAAGGTGACCGGCGACCTGACCGGCGTCTTCGACTTCGCGCGCCCGGTCTACGGGGTACCGGCGGGCCTGCCGTCCACCGCCGAGGTGATCGGCCAGTCGACCTGCGCCCCGCTCCCCAACCCGGTGCCGCAGGACAACGCCCTCCCGGCGCAGGAGCCCGGGACGCGCCCGGCGCGGGCCCTTCCGTACCAGGTGAACGGGAACCTGGACCGCTTCGAGTTCGGCGCGGCCGGCAAGATCCTGGCCTGGTTCTCGATGTCCAACCAGGGCGCGGAGGCGAAGCGGGCGGCGCACTTCTCGATCCACCCGCACCAGTACCGGTCCACGGCCGCCTGGCAGTACACGGTGGACGCGGGCGCCACGGCCTCCGACTACTTCAACATCGGGGCGGGCAGCGGCGCCGGCAAGTACGACATCTCGATGTACGGCCCGAACCGTTTCCTGCGCCGCTTCCTCGGCGACGCGTTGAAGGCGGGCAGGGCCGTGGAGGTGGCCGCCCGCTTCGCCGTCGAACCGGGCACGGGCAAGACGGCCGTCTACTTCAAGATGACCAACGGCTCGGCCGCCCCGGTGACCTTCACGATCCGCGCGAACGCCTATCGCACGGACGGCCCGTGGACCTACACGGTCCCGGCCGGCTCCTCGCGCGAGGACCATTTCAACGCGGTGGCGTACCACAACGGCTGGTACGACTTCACGATCCTCGCCGACAACGACGGCACCTGGTCGCGCCGCTACACGGGCCACATCGAGTCCGGCGCCCCGAGCATCTCGGGCTCCTAGCCCGCCCCTACAGCACGTCCCCGTTCCGCCAGTCGAAGTCGAGCCGCCCGGCGGGGTCCGGCAGGGCCCCGCCGGGCGGCGCCCAGACGTAGGTGCTGCCCTCCTCCTCGGGGAGGCGCTCGGGGCCGCCGGGGCCGAGGACCCCGATCCGCCCGCCCCACACCCGCCAGCCCCGGCTCAGGTACAGCCCGGCCCCCTCCTCGGACGCGGACAGCGCCCCGAGCACGTACGCCCCCGCGATGATCCGTTCCACCTCCGCCATGACCCGCCCGCCCAGCCCGCGCCGCCTGTGGCCGGCCCGTACGCCCACCGCCTCGACGTACCCGGCCCGCAGCGCCCGCCCCCCGTGCAGGACCCGGCGCTGCACGACACTCCCGTGCGCGACGAGCCGCCCGCCCTCGCGGAGCAGGACGTGCATCCCGCCGAGGGCGTGCTCGAAGTCGTCGGCGCCGAAGTCCCCGTCGAAGGCGGCGTCCAGCAGATCACGGATCTCCGCGAGCTCCCGGGCCGTCAGCTCCGAGGTGTGCGCGGTCCGCGCGTCCGTCATCGTGCCGCCCCCTGCTCCAGCCAGTCGGTGTACCAGGTGCGGAAGTCCGGACTCTCCGGCACGCAGGTGCCGAAGTCCTGGTCCAGGTGCCAGACCTGGCCGGCCAGCGGGCCGGTGAGGATCAGCCGGGAGTACATGCCGCAGCCGCGGTCGGCGAGGACGAGCGTGCCCAGGGTCAGCCCCTCTCCCTCGTCGAAGCGCCTCGCCGCGTCGAAGGGCCGGGGCTCCGCGATCGGGCAGGGGGCGGCGAGCCGGCCCGGTCGGCGGTCCTCCTGCCACTCGTCTTCCGCCGCCCCGTCCTCATCGGCGTCCGCACGCAGGTTGATCAGGGGCATCAGCCCTTGCCCGGGACCGGCGGGGCCGTCCCCGACGGCCACGACGAACGCCCGGTACTCCTCCGGCAGGCGGATCCCGTGGTCCTCCTCGAAGGCGCGCACCGCCCGCTCACCGAGCGCGGGCGCCAGTTCGTACCGCGCCGCCCTCGCGCGCAAGCGCGCCCGTACCGCGTCCGCGTCCCAGTCGGTCATGAGGGGACCGTAGCAAGGACCGCATTGCGGACGCCGGACGGCGTCCACCGGCCGGAATCGGCCGACCCGGCTCTGGTCCCGCGAGCCCCGGCGTCGGCAGACTCGGGCCATGTCGCCTGAAACCCAGCAGTGGACCCCTACCCACGGCCAGCCGTACCGCCCCGCCGCCTACCGGCCCGAGCGGATGCCCGCCCACGAATCGCTCGCGCGTTCCGCGCGGTTGCGGGCGCGGATGGACGAGCGGCGCACCGTACGCCACTTCTCCCGCGACCCGGTACCCGAGCAGGTCGTCCGGGACGCCGTCGCGTGCGCCGCCACCGCCCCCTCCGGGGCCCACCAGCAGCCGTGGACCTTCGTCCTGGTCAAGGATGCGGGCGTACGGGAGCGGATCCGCGCGGCCGCCGAGCAGGAGGAGCTGCTGTCCTACGACGGCCGCCTCGGCGACGAGTGGCTCGCGGCCCTGCGCCCCCTGGGCACGGACGCCGTGAAGACCCACCTCACGGACGCCCCGGCCCTCATCGTGGTCTTCCAGCAGCGCTACTGGCTGGGCCCGGACGGCACGAAGCGCAAGCACTACTACGTCGACGAGTCGGTCGGCATCGCCGTCGGCATGCTCCTGTCCGCCCTCCACCTGAGCGGTCTGGCGGCCCTGGTCCACACCCCGAGCCCGATGCGCTTCCTGGGCCACGTCCTGGACCGTCCGGAGAACGAGAAGGCCTTCGCGGTCATCCCGGTCGGCTATCCGGCGGACGACTGCGAGGTCCCGGACCTGGTCCGCAAGTCCCTGGACCAGGTCCTGATCGAGGTCTAGCCGCCGGCCCGGCGGGGAACTGGAACCGCCCCCGCTCCGGACTTGGGGGTACCGGAGCGGGGGCGGGGTTCGGCGGGGCGGGGTCAGCCCATGTGGGGGTACGTGTACTCCGTGGGCGCGACCAGCGTCTCCTTGATGGAGCGCGTCGAGGTCCAGCGCTGCAGGTTCGTCGCCGCGCCCGCCTTGTCGTTCGTACCCGAGGCGCGGCCGCCGCCGAAGGGCTGCTGGCCGACCACGGCGCCGGTGGACTTGTCGTTGATGTAGAAGTTGCCCGCCGCGAAGCGGAGCTTCTCCATCGCGTCCGCGGCCGCGTAACGGTCCCCCGCGATGATCGAGCCGGTCAGGGCGTACGCCGAGACGGACTCCATCTGCGCGAGCATCTCCTCGTACTTGTCGTCCTCGTACACGTGGACGGCGAGGATCGGGCCGAAGTACTCGGTCGTGAAGATCTCGTTCTCCGGGTCGGTGCAGGCGATGACGGTCGGGCGGACGAAGTAGCCCTCCGAGTCGTCGTACGTGCCGCCCGCGACGATCTCGCAGGCCGGGTCGGCGGCGGCACGGTCGATCGCGGCCTTGTTCTTCGCGAACGACCGCTCGTCGATGACGGCGCCGATGAAGTTGGTCAGGTCGCGGACGTCACCCATCGTGATGCCGTCGACCTCGGCCGCGAAGGCCTCCTTGAAGCCGTCGTTCCAGATCGAGGCCGGGACGTAGGCGCGCGAGGACGCCGAGCACTTCTGGCCCTGGTACTCGAAGGAGCCGCGGGTCAGGGCGGTCTTCAGGGTCGCGCGGTCCGCGGACGGGTGCGCGACGACGAAGTCCTTGCCGCCGGTCTCGCCGACCAGGCGCGGGTAGGACTTGTACTTCTCGATGTTGTTGCCGACCGTCTTCCACAGGTACTGGAAGGTCTTGGTCGAGCCGGTGAAGTGGATTCCGGCGAGCTCGGGGTGGTTCAGGGCCACCTCCGACACCGCGATGCCGTCGCCCGTCACCAGGTTGATGACGCCCTTGGGGAGGCCGGCCTCTTCGAGGAGCTCCATCAGGAGGACCGCGGAGTGGGTCTGCGTCGGGGACGGCTTCCAGACGACCACGTTGCCCATGAGGGCGGGGGCGGTCGGCAGGTTGCCGGCGATGGCCGTGAAGTTGAACGGCGTGATCGCGTAGACGAAGCCTTCCAGCGGGCGGTGGTCGCTGCGGTTCCACACGCCGGCGGAGTTGGCGCCGGGCTGCTCGGCCAGGATCTGGCGGGCGAAGTGGACGTTGAAGCGCCAGAAGTCGACGAGCTCGCACGGGCAGTCGATCTCGGCCTGCTGCGCGGTCTTCGACTGGCCCAGCATGGTGGAGGCGGCGAGCTTCTCGCGCCAGGGACCGGCCAGCAGTTCGGCGGCGCGCAGGATGATCGCGGCGCGGTCGTCGAAGGACATCGAGCGCCAGGCCGGGGCGGCGGCCAGGGCGGCGTCGACGGCGTCCCGGGCGTCGGCCTCGGTGGCGTTGGCGAAGGTGCCGAGCACCGACTTGTGGTCGTGCGGCTGGACCACGTCGAAGCGCTCGCCACCGCCCATCCGCTTGACGCCGTTGATCGTCATCGGGAGGTCGATCGGGTTCTCGGACAGCTGCTTGAGCTGGGCTTCGAGGCGTGCGCGCTCCGCGCTGCCGGGGGCGTACGAGTGGACCGGCTCGTTGACCGGCGCGGGGACCTGGGTCACAGCATCCATGGGTCTGGTAACTCCTTGACCTAGTTCTTGGACCTAGTTCTTGGTGATCATCGAGCGGACGAAGAAGAGGAGGTTGGCCGGCTTCTCCGCGAGGCGCCGCATGAAGTAGCCGTACCAGTCCGTTCCGTACGCGGTGTAGACACGCATCCGGTGGCCCTCGGCGGCGAGCCGCAGGTGCTCCTCGCTACGGATGCCGTACAGCATCTGGAATTCGTACTCGTCCAGTTTGCGCCCGGCCTTGCGGGCGAGCTCCTGCGCGATGGCGATCAGACGCGGGTCGTGGGACCCGATCATCGGGTAGCCCTCACCCTCCATGAGGACCTTCAGGATCCGGACGTACGCCTTGTCGATCTCGGCCTTGTCCTGGTAGGCGACCTCGGCGGGCTCCTTGTAGGCGCCCTTCACGATCCGGACGCGGCTGCCGGCGGCGGCCAGGCGGCGGGCGTCGGCCTCCGTGCGGAAGAGGTACGCCTGGATCACGCAGCCGGTCCGGGGGAAGTCCCGGCGCAGCTCCTCGTGGATGGCGAACATCGAGTCGAGGGTGGTGTGGTCCTCGGCGTCCAGCGTCACGGTGGTGCCGATGGCGGCGGCGGCCTCGACGACCGGGCGGACGTTGGCGAGCGCCAGTTCGTGGCCGTCCTCCAGCGCTTGGCCGAACATCGAGAGCTTGACCGACATCTCGACGGTCTCGCCCAGCCCCAGGACCCTCAGCCGGTCGATGAGCTGGAGGTAGGCGTCGCGGGCGGCGTGGGACTGCTCCACGGTGGTGATGTCCTCGCCCACCACGTCGAGGGTGACCTCCAGGCCCTTGCGGGTGAGGTCCTCGACGATCGGGATGACCTGGTCGACCGTCTCGCCGGGGATGAACCGGTTCACCACGGACTTGGTCACCGGGGCGGCGGAGACGATACGGCGCATCCTGTCGCTGCGCGAAGCGGCGAGGATCACGGGACCCAGCACGGGGCACCTCCAACGGGTGGCAGAAGCAGACGGACGGTCCGCACGCCGGTGCGCCGGGGCCGTAAGAGAACGCAAGTTAAACCACCGTGAAACCTAAGGACCGCTTCGATCCTGTGCCATCGACAGCTGTCACGCATCCGTGGCCCCGATCTCATACATCTGTCTGAAGAGCAGGTCCGGGGGTGGGAGAATGCCCGTGTGAAGGGCGATTACCAGGACCTGGTGGACGAGATCTCGGCGCTGCTCGGCGCCCCGGCGACGCTGGAGAACCGGGACTTCCGCCTCATCGCCTTCGGCGCACACGACAGCGACAGCGACGGCGGCGAACTCGTCCTGGACCCGGTACGGACCCGCTCGATCCTGACCCGGCAGTCGACGGCGGCCGTCCGGTCCTGGTTCGAGGGCTTCGGCATCGCCCGGGCCACCGGCCCCGTGCGGATCCCGGCGGCGCCCGAGGCCGGGGTCTTCCGGGGTCGGATCTGCCTGCCCGTGCGCTACCGGGGCATCGTGCACGGGTACGTGTGGCTCCTCGACCAGGAGCCCGGCCCCGAGCCGCGGGCGCTGGCGGCGGCCATGGAGGTGGCCGAGCGGATCGGGGTGCTGCTCGCCGAGGAGGCGAAGGCGGGGGCCGACCTGTCGCGGGAGTTCCGGGCGGTGCTCACGGCCGGGCGGGGGTGGCAGCGGGACATGGCGGTGGCCGCGCTGCGGGCCGCATTGGGCGCGGGCGGGGACGGCCTGCACGCGGCGGTGTGCGTGACGCCGTGGTCCGGGGAGGCTCCGGCGTCGGTGCCGGGCGCGGCGGCGGTGTGCGTGGTCCCGCGGGGCGGTGAGGTCACGGAGGCGGGTGGCGACCTGGCGCTGGCGGTCCTGCTCCGGCTCCGCTCGACGGACGCACTCGCCCCGGCGCTGACGGCGGCGGGCCGGCTCCTGCCGCGGGCGGCCGGGACGGCCGGCGCGGCAGGGGCCGGTACGGGCACGGGCGGCCCGGGAACCACCGGCGGCACGGGCGGCCCCGGGAGCGTGGGCGGCCCGGGAGCGGCCGGTGACGCGCGAGCCGCCGGGACGGCCGGCGTCTCCGACCCGGTCCGGGCCCTCACGGAGCTGCCGGCCGCCTGGGAGCAGGCCGCCGCGGCGGCCCGGGCGGCCGCCGCCCAGCCACGCCTCGGCCCGGTCGCCCAGTGGTCGGCGATCGGCCCGTACCGGATGCTGGCGACCCTCGCCGCCGACCCGGCGAACGACCCGGCGGCCCGCGACCTGCTGAGCCCGGCCCACCGCGAACTGGCCCGCACCGCGGAGGTGTTCCTCGACTGCGCCGGCCAGGCGGGCCGCGCGGCGGCCGCCCTGGGCATCCACCGCCAGACCCTCTACTACCGCCTCGCCCGGGTGGAGCAGCTGACGGGGCTCGACCTGGACGAGGGCGAAGACCGCCTGCTGCTGCACATGGCCCTCAAGGCAGCCCGCCTGCACGGCTGATCCGGGGCCCGCGACTCGGGGAAGGCCGGTGCGTCACCTAGGGATCGGCCCCGATGCCCGCACCCGGGTCCTTGGCCTACGGTCGCGGGGAGTGCTGGTCTTCCGGTCAGCCCGTCCACCCGCACGGGAACTCGTGCGCCACGGAGGCCCGATGAAGGCGATCGTCCAGGACCGGTACGGCTCACCTGACGTCCTGGAGCTCAGGGACGTCGACCAGCCGGTGGCCGCCGACGACGAGGTCCTGGTGCGGGTCCGCGCCGCCGGGGTCAACGCGCGCGACTGGCACCTCATGCGGGGCGACCCGTACCTGGCGCGCCTCGTACTGGGGATCGGCGGGCCGAAGATGAAGATCCGCGGCACGGATTTCGCGGGGCGGGTGGAGGCGGTCGGCAGGAACGTGACGCGGCTGCGTCCCGGCGACGAGGTCTTCGGCGAAGCCGAGGCGGCATTCGCCGAGTACGTCTGCGCCCCGGAGAACAAGGTGGAGCCGAAACCTGCCGGCCTGTCGTTCGAACAGGCGGCCGCGGTCCCGTTGGCCGGGAACACCGCCCTCATGGGCCTGCGCGACCTGGGGCGGCTGCGGCCGGGACAGCATGTCCTGGTCAATGGTGCGTCAGGTGGTGTGGGGACCTTCGCCGTACAGATCGCCAAGTCGCTCGGCGCCGAAGTGACCGGCGTGTGCAGTGCGAGAAACACCGAGCTGGTCCGGTCGCTCGGCGCGGATCACCTCATCGACTACACCCGCGAGGACTTCACCGGCAACGGGCGGCGGTACGACCTCGTGTTCGACCTGGTGGGGAACCGTTCGCTGACCGAGTGCCGCCGCGCCCTGACCCCCTCGGGGACGCTCGTACTCTCCGGCGGGGGCGTGTCCGACGGCGGCAGCCTGGTCGGGCCGATGGGTCTGCTCGTCAGGGGCCGGGCGCTGTCACCCTTCGTGCGCCAGCGGCTGCTCGTCCTCACCGCGACGCCGAGCAGGGAGAACCTGGCGGCGCTGAGGGAGCTCGCCGAGTCCGGGAAGCTCTCTCCCGCCATCGACCGGACCTACCCGTTGAGCGAGGCACCCGAGGCCATCCGCTACCTCGAAGTGGAGCACGCGCGCGCGAAGGTCGTCATCACCGTCTGAGGCCGCGCCACGCGGCTGCCGCCCAGCCGCCCGTATCCGCCCGTAGCCGCCCGTAGCCGCCCGTAGCCGCCCCGGTCAGGGTTTGCCTTGCCCACGTAGAAGCCGAGCGGGGCGCCGGAAGCCGCGTCGAGGATCACCCGGTCGCCGATCGGCCCGGCCAGGGTGACCTTGACCCCGTCGCTCCGCGCGGGCGGCGGTTGACTCAGCCGCGGGTCTCCTTGCCGGTCGCGGCCTCGGCGGCGCGCCGCATGCCCTCGGTGAGCTCCTCGGCGGTGGCCGCCGATTCGGGGTCGAAGAGCCACTGGATCATCAGGCCGTTCAACAGGGCCTGGTAGAAGGCTCCCAGGGTGCGCTCGTCACGCTCTTCGAGCGCGTCCTCCGGCGTTCCGGTGAGCATCGAGACCAGGCTCCGGCGCCCCTCGGCCTGCGAGGCCGCGAGCAGCTTCCGCAGTTCCGGCCGCTGGTCCCGGCTCAGCGCGACCTCCAGGCTCGCCGCCCAGACCGGCCCCGATCCCTCGTGCTGGGCGAGGAAGCCCTCCCAGACCGAACGGAACCGTTCCAAGGAGCCACCCTCCCCCGTCAGTCCGCTCTGGAAGAGCGCGCCCCACTCGTCCATCAGCGCCATGAACGCCTGGGTGAGCAGGGCGTCCTTCGAGCCGTAGTGATAGCCGATGGACGCCAGGTTCGTGCCCGAGACCCTGACGATGTCGCGCGCCGTCGTGCGTACGAACCCCTTCTCGACCAGGCACTTCTTCGCGCCTTCGAGTAGATCTTCCCGATGTCCCATGCCGGAACGGTAGCAAGACGGCCGTCTTAGACGGAAGTTCCACACGGCCGCCTTATACGCCTGTCATAGACAGACGTATAAGGCGCTTATACATTGCTCGCCATGACCAACGCTTCCGGAGACCCTGGGCGGGGCGGTGGCCGCGGCCACGAGCTCGGCGGGACCGCCGGCGAGCAGGTGCTGACCGTGGCCCGCGAGGCCTTCGTCCACGGCATGCAGTACGCGGCCTGGGGCGGTACGGCGCTGCTGCTCGGGGCGACTCTGCTCGCCGCGGCTCTGATGCGGGGGATCGAAGCCGCCGCCCCGCCCGCGGCGGAGCCGGCCGGGGGTCTGGGAGCCGCCCTGCACGGGGCGACGTACAACTGATCGGTGCGGGGTGTCCGGCGGAACGCGAAAGGGCCCGGAGGTCTCCCCCGGGCCCTTCGCGCGCGTCGAAGAACAGGCTCAGCCGAGGCTGACCGTACGCGCCGAGACGGCGCCGATCTCGGTGGAGATGTCCGCGAGGACGTTCACCGGAACGGCCGCGTCCACCGTGAGTACGACGAGCGCCTCGCCGCCCTCCTCGGCGCGGGCGACCTGCATGCCCGCGATGTTCAGACCGGCCTCGCCCAGCAGGCGGCCGACGGTGCCGACCACGCCCGGGCGGTCGGTGTAGCGCAGCACGATCATGTGGTCGGCCAGGGCCAGGTCCACGTCGTACTCGCCCACACCGACGATCTTCTGAAGGTGCTTCGGGCCCGCGAGCGTGCCGGAGACCGAGACCTCCTGGCCGTCCGACAGGGTGCCGCGGACGGTCACCACGTTGCGGTGGTCCGGGGACTCCGAGCTGGTGGTGAGGCGGACCTCGACACCGCGCTCCTGCGCGAACAGCGGGGCGTTGACGTAGGAGACCGTCTCGTCGACGACGTCCTCGAAGACGCCCTTGAGCGCGGAGAGTTCGAGCACCTTCACGTCGTGCTGGGTGATCTCGCCGCAGACCTCGACATCGAGGCGGACCGCGACCTCGCCCGCGAGGGCGGTGAAGATGCGGCCGAGCTTCTCGGCGAGGGGCAGGCCCGGACGCACGTCCTCGGCGATGACGCCGCCCTGGACGTTGACCGCGTCCGGCACCAGCTCGCCGGCGAGCGCGAGGCGCACCGACTTGGCGACCGAGACACCGGCCTTCTCCTGGGCCTCGTCCGTGGACGCGCCGAGGTGCGGGGTGCAGACGACCTGGTCGAGCTCGAAGAGCGGGGAGTCCGTGCAGGGCTCCTTCGCGTACACGTCGAGGCCGGCGCCGGCGACGCGGCCCTCCTTGAGGGCCGTGTACAGCGCGGCCTCGTCCACGATCCCGCCGCGCGCGGCGTTGACGATGCGGACGGACGGCTTCACCTTGTGCAGGGCCTCGTCCCCGATGAGACCGAGGGTCTCGGGGGTCTTCGGCAGGTGCACGGTGATGAAGTCGGCGGCTTCCAGGAGCTCGTCCAGCGTCAGCATCTTGACGCCCATCTGGGCGGCGCGCGCGGGCTGTACGTAGGGGTCGTAGGCCACGACCTTCATGCCGAAGGCCGACATGCGCTGGGCCACCAGGACGCCGATGCGGCCGAGGCCGACGACGCCGAGGGTCTTCTCGCTGAGCTCGACGCCCGTGTACTTGTTCCGCTTCCACTCACCGTTCTTGAGGGCGGTGTTGGCCTGCGGGATGTTGCGGGCGGTGGCGACGAGCAGGCCGCAGGCCAGCTCGGCGGCGGTCACGATGTTCGAGGTCGGCGCGTTGACGACCATCACGCCGGCCTTGGTGGCGGCGGAGACGTCGACGTTGTCCAGACCGACACCGGCGCGGGCGACGACCCGCAGTTTCTTGGCGGCGGCAATGGCCTCCGCGTCGACCTTCGTCGCGGAGCGGACGAGGATCGCGTCGACATCGACGATCGCGGGCAGCAGCTCGGCGCGGTCGGCGCCGTTGCAGTGCCGGATCTCGAAGTCGGGGCCGAGCGCCTCGACGGTGGCGGGCGACAGCTCTTCGGCGATGAGTACGACAGGTTTCGAGCTCACGTGGGTCCTCACAAGTCCAGTGCGGACGGCCGTCCCGACGGCCGCAGCGTGGAGGGGTAGCCGCGTGGAAGACGCACGACACTGTGGGCCTGACGCGTATGTGTTGAGCAGTGTAGTGGCGCTGAGGCACCGGATTTCCGCCTGTACGGAAGGATCACCCGTCCGTGGTTGGCCGGGGTGGACAAGCCGTGGTCGCGAGGGCCGCGGTCCAGGCGGTTCCGGCGCTCCCCGCGGCCCGCTTGTCCGGCCGCGGTCCGGTGATGCGCGGCGGCGGTCCGGTGGTGTGCCGCGGCGGTCCGGTGATGTGCCGCGGCGGGGCCGGGACGCACCGTCCCGGCCCCGCCGCGTACGAGATCAGCTCTCGTCGTTGTCCACCCAGCTCATGAGCTTGCGCAGCTTCTTGCCGGTGGTCTCGAGCAGGTGCTCCTCGTCGGCCTTCTTGTACTCGTTGTACTTCGGCAGACCGGCCTTGTACTCGGCCATCCAGGTGTTGGCGAACTCGCCGCTCTGGATCTCCGCGAGGACCTTCTTCATCTCGGCCTTGGTGGCGTCGGTGATGATGCGGGGACCGGTGACGTAGTCGCCCCACTCGGCGGTCTCGGAGACCGACCAGCGCATCTTCTCCAGGCCGCCCTCGTACATGAGGTCCACGATGAGCTTCAGCTCGTGCAGGCACTCGAAGTACGCGATCTCAGGCTGGTAGCCGGCCTCGGTCAGGGTCTCGAAACCGGCCTTGACCAGGGCGGAGGCGCCACCACAGAGGACGGCCTGCTCACCGAACAGGTCGGTCTCGGTCTCCTCGGTGAAGGTGGTCTTGATGACACCGGCGCGCGTGCCGCCGATACCGGCCGCGTACGAGAGGGCGAGCGCGAAGGCGTTGCCCGAGTAGTCCTGCTCGACGGCCGCGATGCACGGCACGCCGCGGCCTTCCTCGTACTGGCGGCGGACCAGGTGGCCCGGGCCCTTCGGCGCGACCAGGGCGACGTCCACGTTGGCCGGGGGCTTGATGAAGCCGTAGCGCACGTTGAAGCCGTGACCGAAGAACAGCGCGTCGCCGTCCTTGAGGTGGTCCTTGACGGACTCCTCGTAGATCTCGGCCTGCAGCGGGTCCGGGGTCAGGATCATGATGACGTCGGCCCACGCGGCGGCCTCCGACACCGAGACGACCTTCAGGCCCTGCTCCTCGGCCTTGGCCTTGGACTTCGAGCCCTCCTTCAGACCGACGAGGACGTCGACGCCGGAGTCACGCAGCGACAGCGCGTGGGCGTGGCCCTGGCTGCCGTAACCGATGACAGCGACCTTGCGGCCCTGAATGATGGACAGGTCGGCGTCGTTCTCGTAGAACAGCTCGGCCACTGGGATATCTCCTTGGTGCGCTGGTGTTGCACCCACCGTACGGCGGGGAACGGAATCTGAGTTTCTCGGTCTCGCCATGCGAACGGTGAGACGTGTCGGGCGTGTCAGGCGCTGCGGTCGAGCGCGCGCAGGCTGCGGTCCGTGATGGACCGGCCGCCACGCCCTATGGCGATCGTGCCGGACTGCACGAGCTCCTTGATGCCGAAGGGCTCCAGCATCTTGAGCATCGCGCCGAGCTTGTCGGCGCCGCCGGTCGCCTCGATGGTGACGGCCTCCGGGGAGACGTCGACCGTCTTGGCGCGGAACAGCTGGACGATCTCGACGATCTGCGAGCGGGTCTCGTTGTCGGCGCGGACCTTCACCAGGACGAGTTCGCGCTCGATGGCGTTGTGCGCCTCCAGCTCGACGATCTTGAGCACGTTGACCAGCTTGTTGAGCTGCTTGGTCACCTGCTCCAGCGGAAGGTCTTCGACATTCACCACGATGGTGATGCGGGAGATGTCGGGGTGCTCCGTGACGCCGACCGCGAGGGAGTCGATGTTGAACCCGCGGCGGGAGAACAGCGCGGCGATCCTGGCCAGGATGCCGGGCGTGTTCTCGACCAGGACGGAGAGCGTGTGCTTGGACATGTGAGTCGTTCTCTCTCTCAGGCTCTCTCGGCTCAGTCGTCTTCGTTGTCGCCGAAGTCGGGACGGACGCCCCGGGCGGCCATGACCTCGTCGTTGGAGGTGCCGGCGGCGACCATCGGCCACACCATGGCGTCCTCGTGGACGATGAAGTCGATGACGACCGTACGGTCGTTGATCGCGTTGGCCTCGGCGATGACCTTGTCCAGGTCGGCCGGGTCCTCGCAGCGCAGGGCCACACAGCCCATGGCCTCGGACAGCTTGACGAAGTCCGGGACGCGGGTGCCCTTGCGGGGCGCGGTGGACTCGCCGAGCTGGGAGCCGACGGTGTCGTGACCGGTCTCGTCGTTGTGCAGCACGGTGTTGGAGTACCGCTGGTTGTAGAACAGGGTCTGCCACTGGCGGACCATGCCCAGCGCACCGTTGTTGATGATCGCGACCTTGATCGGGATGTTGTTCAGTGCGCAGGTGACCAGTTCCTGATTGGTCATCTGGAAGCAGCCGTCACCGTCGATCGCCCAGACCGTGCGCTCGGGCATGCCGACCTTGGCGCCCATGGCGGCGGGGACCGCGTAGCCCATGGTTCCGGCGCCGCCGGAGTTCAGCCAGGTCCGGGGCTCCTCGTACTTGACGAAGTGCGAGGCCCACATCTGGTGCTGGCCGACGCCGGCCGCGTAGATGGTGCCCTGCGGTGCGAGTGCGCCGATCCGCTCGATGACCTGTTGGGGCGAGAGCATGCCGTCCTCGGGCAGGTCGTAGCCCAGCGGGTACGTGTCGCGCCAGCGGCTGAGGTCGTTCCACCAGGCGGTGTAGTCGCCGGCGTTGCCCTCGGTGTGCTCGGCCTGGACCGCCTGGATCAGGTCGGCGATGACCTCGCGGGCGTCACCGACGATCGGGACGTCGACCGCCCGGTTCTTGCCGATCTCGGCCGGGTCGATGTCCGCGTGGATGACCTTGGCGAACGGGGCGAAGCTGTCCAGCTTGCCGGTGACCCGGTCATCGAAACGGGTGCCCAGGGCGATCAGCAGGTCCGACTTCTGCAGCGCGGTGACGCCGGTGACCGAACCGTGCATGCCCGGCATGCCGACGTGCAGCGGGTGACTGTCCGGGAAGGAGCCGAGCGCCATCAGCGTGGTCGCGACCGGGACGCCGGTCAGCTCCGCCAGGACCTTCAGCTCGGCGGTCGCGCCGGACTTCATGACGCCGCCGCCGACGTACAGGACCGGGCGCTTGGCCTGGCAGATGAGCTTCGCGGCCTCGCGGATCTGCTTGGCGTGCGGCTTGGTGACCGGCCGGTAACCGGGCAGGTCCATGGTGGGCGGCCAGCTGAAGGTGGTCTTCGCCTGCAGGGCGTCCTTGGCGATGTCCACCAGGACCGGGCCCGGGCGGCCCGTCGAGGCGATGTGGAACGCCTCCGCGATCGTCCGCGGGATGTCCTCGGCCTTGGTGACCAGGAAATTGTGCTTGGTGATCGGCATCGTGATGCCGACGATGTCCGCCTCCTGGAAGGCGTCGGTGCCGATCGCCTTGGAGGAGACCTGGCCGGTGATCGCGACGAGCGGGACGGAGTCCATGTGCGCGTCGGCGATCGGGGTCACCAGGTTCGTGGCGCCGGGCCCGGAGGTGGCCATGCAGACACCGACCTTGCCGGTGGCCTGCGCGTAACCGGTCGCGGCATGGCCGGCCCCCTGCTCGTGGCGGACCAGGATGTGACGGACCTTCTTCGAGTCCATCATCGGGTCGTACGCGGGGAGGATGGCGCCGCCCGGGATGCCGAAGACGGTGTCGCACCCCACCTCTTCGAGAGAGCGGATGAGGGACTGCGCACCCGTGACGTGCTCAACGGCGGCGGACTGGTGTCCGCCGGAACGGGGCCGCGGCTGCGGATGGTGGGCCCCGGTGGCCTGCTCGGTCATCGGCATTCTCTTCTCGAAGCTGAGGGTTTTACGAGGATTCGACTCTGTGCCAGTGCAACAAAAAACCCCTCGTGCCGGGAGGCAAGCGAGGGGAGCGCGTCGGGTGCGTTGAGCGGGGACATGCTGGCCCCAGCTTCAGCCGACGCGCTTTCCAAGTACGAGAATTCGGGTGCGCATGGCACTGACCCTCCCTCCGGCGGGAGGTGGATGTCAAGTGGGTGGGACGGGCGTCTCATTATGTGAGCCTCTACGGATGGCCATCGAGCCACCGGGCGAACCACCGGCCAAGGCGGGTTGGGCGGCTCCGCCCGGTACTGGGAACGTACCGCGCACCAGCGCGCGGCGCAGCCTGTACTCGTCGAGCGGTCCGGAGAAGGCCATCCCCTGACCGTGGGTGCAGCCCATCGCGCGCAGCGCCATCACCTGCTCGGGAAGGTCCACCCCGTCGGCCACGGAGCGCATGCCCAGATCATTTGCGATCCGCAACAGGCCTGCGGTGATCTTGTGGAGGCGGGCCGACTCGACCACCCCTTCCACCAGCCCGCGGTCCAGCTTGAGCATGTCCACCGGGAGGCGGCGCAGGGCGCTGATGGCCGCGTAGCCGCTGCCGAAGCCGTCCAGGGCGATTCCCACGCCGAGGCGGTGCAGGGCCGTCAGGCGGCGCTCCAGATCATCGAAGGGCACTCTGGGGTCGGAAACGGCGAGCTCCAGAACCAGGGCGCCGGACGGCAGCCCGTGCCGGGCGAGCAGAGCCTCCACGGAGCCGAGCGGCATGGACCGGTCCAGCAGCCGCTGGGCGGTCATCCGTACGGCCACCGGTACGTCGTGCCCGGCCCGGTGCCGCTCGGCGGCCTGCCCCACGGCCTCCTCCAGCAGCCAGCGCCCGAGCTCTGCGGTGCGCGAGGCGTCCGGGCCCGTGGCGGCGGCGCCCTCGCTGTACTCGGCGACCCGGAGGAACTCCGCGGGGGTGAAGAGGATCCCCTGGGCGGAGCGCCAGCGGGCCTGCGCGGCCACGGCCGAGATCTCGCCGGTGGCCAGTGAGACCACGGGCTGGTGCAGCAGGGCGAACTCTCCGTCGTGCAGCGCGCTCCGCAGCCGCCCCGCCAGCTCGGCCTTCCGTACGACCTCGGCCTGCATCTGCGGCGCGTACAGCTCGACGCGGTCCTTGCCGCCCGCCTTGGCCCGGTACATCGCGAGATCCGCGTTGCGCATCAGGTCCGAAGGGGTGATGCCGGGGTCGGCGAAGGCCACGCCGATGCTGGCGGCGACCCGTACCTCGCTGCCGGCGATCCGGTACGGCTGGGAGAGGGTGGTGCGCAGCCGGTCGGCGATCTCGTGGACCTGGTACGCGCGGGCGCTGCGGTCGCGGCTGCCGTCGCCCACGATCAGCGCGGCGAACTCGTCGCCTCCGAGGCGGCCGGCGGTGTCCCCCGCGCGGACCGAGTCCTGGAGCCGGCGCGCGGCCTCGATGAGCAGCTCGTCGCCGGCCTGGTGGCCGATGGTGTCGTTGACCGCTTTGAAGCCGTCGAGGTCGATGAAGAGCACGGCGGTGCTGTGGTCAGCGGCCCGCCGGCCGGTGAGGGCCTGGCGGACGCGGCGTGTGAAGAGGGCCCGGTTGGGCAGGTCGGTCAGCGGGTCGTGCTCGGCGCTGTGCTGGAGCTGCGCCTGGAGCCGGACCCGCTCGGTGACGTCCCGGCTGTTGAGGATGAGCCCGCCCTGGTGGCGGTTGACGGTGGACTCCACATTGAGCCACTCGCCGCCGCCGGACATGAACCGGCATTCGATGCGGGTGGTGGGCTCCTCGGCGGGGGGTGCGGCGAGGAAGCGGCGTACCTCGTGGACCACGCGGCCGAGATCGTCGGGGTGGATCAGTGTGGCGAGCTCGGTGCCGACCAGATCCTCGGCCTCGCGGCCGTAGACCCCGGCGGCGGCGGGGCTGACGTAGCGCAGGGTGCCGTCGGGCGCGGCGATCATGATGACATCGCTGGAGCCTTGCACCAGGGAGCGGAAGTGGTTCTCCTTCTGGGCCAGTTCCTGGGTCAGCGCGATGTTGTCGAGGAGCATGATGCCCTGCCGCACGACGAGGGCGAGCACGACGGTGCAGCCGGTGATGACGACCACTTTGTCGACGCTGCGGCTTTCGATCACGTTGTAGAGGATGCCGAGGGTGCAGACGGCCGCGGCGAGGTACGGGGTGAGCGCGGGCAGCGACCGGGCGATCGGGCGGTTGCCGGCCCGCGGGCCGTGGGCGCACTCCACCGGTTCGTCGTACGGACTTATCCGGCGGGCGCCCCACGGCGCGTAGGCGAGCAGCAGGGACCCGGCGAACCAGCCCGCGTCGAGGAGCTCGCCGGAGCGGTAGGTCTCCTTCAGCAGCGGCGAGGTGAAGATGGCGTCGCAGAGGACCGTGAGCGCGAGGCCCGCGATGACCGTGTTGACGGCGGACCGGTTGGGCGCGGACCGCCTGAAGTGCAGGACCAGCACCATGGAGACGAGGGCGATGTCTAACAGCGGGTAGGCGAGGTCGAGCGCCGTTCCGGGAACACTGCCCCCGCTGTGGGACCGGGCCGTCTTGGCGAGGGCCACGCTCCACGAAAGCGTGAGCAGTGACCCGGCGATCAGCCAGGAGTCGAGGACGAGGCAGACCCAGCCCGCGCGGGTGACGGGCCGCTTGGCCAGGACGAGGAGCCCTACGATCGCCGGCGGGGCGAAGCAGACGAAGAAGAACTGCGCCGGGGACGGACTCGGCATCGGTTCGTGGATCACGACCTCGTACCACCCCCAGACCGCGTTCCCGCAGGCGGACATCAGGGACGAGAGAGCAAAGAGCACCCAGGCGAGCCGGTCACGGTTCGCATGAGTGCGCGCGTACTGGTAACAGGATCCCGCTGCGACGAGGGCTGCGGCGCTGAGGCCGAAGTCACCCATGATGTCGGCCAGTTCACTGCTGCCCCAGCCGATGCCGGCCCCTACGGCGTAACCGCCCCACACCACCGCCAGTAGCACCTGGACGGCCACACCCCGACCTCCTCCCGAGGCGGACGGCCGACTCAGGAGCGCCGGGCCCGGGGCAGTCACCGGCCCCCCTCGCTGGCTCGTTTCGGCGCACTCCGTCGTCGCCTGCGGCGGCTTCGCCGCGTCGGATCCTTCATCCATTGGCCGTGCATCGCCCGTCGCCCCCCAAAGTGTCCGATCACTCCCAGCGCCAGGCGTTCGTGGCGCAGCCCCTTCGTCCGGACGATACACCACTTTCGTCACTCAGCGACATAGATTCTCTACGCTCCGTTACCACCAAGGGAGTTGGGCCCACACAACGCATCCGCCCAACTCCGGAGCGCACACATCACAGGTCACTCGGTGATCAACACCGTGTGCTCGAGGGGTTCCCCGGCGGCGAACCGGGTGAGCTGGCGGGCCAGCAGCCGCTTCGCCCGCGGCTCGAAAGCCGAACTGCTGCCGCCCACATGGGGCGTGATCAGGACATTCGGAGCGTGCCAGAGCGGATGGCCCGCCGGCAGCGGTTCCGGGTCGGTGACGTCGAGCGCCGCGCGCAGCCGGCCCGATTCCACCTCCGCCAGCAAGGACTTCGTGTCGACGACGGGCCCGCGCGCGACGTTCACGATCAGGGCGCCGTCTTTCATGCGGCTCAGGAAGTCGGCCCCGGCCAGGCCCCGGGTGGCGTCGGTCAGTGGCGTCACCAGGATCACCACGTCTGCCTCGGGCAGGAGCCGGGGCAGGTCGGCGAGGGCGTGCACCGGCCCCCGCGCGGTGGTCCGCTCGGAGCGGGCGACGCGCGCGATCCGCCCGCATTCGAAGGGCGCGAGGCGGTCCTCGATGGCCGCGCCGATCGACCCGTAGCCGACGATCAGGACGGACTTGTCGGCCAGGGCCTCGTAGAAGCCGGAGCGCCACTCCTCGCGGTCCTGGCCGCGGACCATGCCGGGGATGCCGCGCAGGGAGGCCAGGATCAGGGTGAGGGCGAGCTCGGCGGTGCTCGCCGTGTGGACACCCGCCGCGTTGCACAGTCGTACGCCGGGACGCAGGTCGCCGATGCCGCCCATGACGTGGTCCACGCCCGAGGTCAGGGTCTGGACGACCCGCAGCGCGGGCATCGCCGCCAGCGGGCGCACGGTGACCGCCGGGGACTTCATGTACGGCGTGACGTAGAAGACGCAGTCGGCCGGATCGGCCGGGAAGGTCTCCTCGCCGTCCCACTGGCGGTATCGGAAGGAGTCGGGGAGGCCGTCGATCTCGGCGGCGGGGAAGGGGAGCCAGACGTCCGTGGTCTTCGCAGTCATGATCACGAGGCTATGCCAAGGCTTCCGGGGCGAGCCGTTAGTTTGGGGGCCGGAGCGTGAGGGGGACGCAGGGGTGGAGCGCAGGTCGATCGGGGCAGGGGCGCTGACGGTGGGTGCCATCGGGCTCGGGTGCATGCCGATGAGCTGGGCTTACGCGCCTTCGCAGCGGCGGGGCGAGGAGTCGCTGGCCGCCGTGCACACGGCTCTGGACCTGGGCTCGAATCTGCTCGACACGGCTGATGTGTACGGCCCCTACACCAATGAGCTCCTGCTCGGCCGGGTGCTGCGGGAGCGGCGGGCCGAGGCGTTCGTGTCGGCCAAGGTGGGGCTGCGGGCGGGTGACCAGCATGTGGTGGCCGACGGGCGGCCCGGGTACATGCGGCGGGCCTGCGACGCCTCGCTGCGGCGCCTGCGGACCGATGTCATAGACCTCTACCAGCTGCACCGGGTGGATCCTGATGTCCCGGTGGAGGAGACCTGGGGGGCCATGGCCGAGCTGGTGGGCGCGGGGAAGGTACGCGCGCTGGGGTTCTGCGCGCTGGGGGCGGGGGCCGGGCCGGGGGCCGGACGGGGTGGGGACCGCGCGTACGGCACGACCCTGCGGCACCTGGAACGGGCGCAGCAGGTGTTTCCGGTGAGTGCGGTGCAGGCGGAGCTGTCGGTGTGGTCGCCGCAGGCGGCGTGGCAGCTGCTGCCGTGGTGTGCGGCGCGCGGGGTGGGGCTCCTGGCGGCGATGCCGCTGGGCAGCGGGTTCCTGACGGGGACGCTCACGCCGGGTCAGGGCTTCGAGTCGCAGGACGTCCGGGCCCGGCATCCGCGGTTCACGGCGGAGGCGATGGCGGCGAACCAGGTGCTGGTGGCGGGGCTGCGGCGGGTGGCGCGGCGGCACGGGCCCGAGGTCACGGCGGCGCAGGTGGCGCTGGCGTGGGTGCTGGCGCAGGGGCCGCACGTGGTGCCGGTTCCGGGGGCCGACCGGGCGCACTGGGCGGCGGAGAACGCGCGGGCGGCGGACGTCCGGCTCACGGGCGGGGATCTGGAGGAGATAGCGGGCCTCCCGGCGGCGGTGGGCGCCTGGGACTGACCCCACAACCACTCGATCGGGTGTACGAGTGGTGGAACTTCGGGAACGGCCGCAGCTGTTGAGACTGGTGAAAGGCACGATCGGAGGACCGGAAGGGAGCGGGACGATGCGATACGGATGGACGGTCGGGCGGCGGGCCGGGCAGGGGTACGGGGCCGGGACAGGGGCTGAGGCCGGGGCCGGGGCGTATGGACCGGTGCGGTACGAGGGGCCGGGCGGGCGGCGCCGGGGCGTGCTGGCGGCGGTCGCGCTGGCCGGGTGCGGCGCCCTGCTCGCGGGGGGATGCTCGCCGGCGGGCGGCGAGGGCGCGCGGGCGGGCAGCTCGCCACCGGGTGCGGCGTCCGCAGGGGCCGGATCCCCACCCCCGTCGGGGAGACCGTCCGCCTCGCCGGAGACCTCCGGTCCGCCGGCCAAGGGCGCGGTGACGGTGACCGGCGAGGTCGCCAAGGGCCTGGAGTCGCCGTGGGGGGTGGCGCCGCTGCCCGGCGGGGACCTGCTGGTCGCCTCGCGGGACAAGGGGACGATCAGCCGGATCGCGGTGGGCTCGGGCACGGTGACGCGGATCGGCGAGGTGCCCGGGGTGGCGCCCGGCGGGGAAGGCGGGCTGATGGGCCTCGCCCTGTCGCCCGGCTTCGCCTCGGACCGGCTGGTCTATGTCTACTTCACCACCGAGTCCGACAACCGCATCGCCCGGTTGCGGTATGACGAGCAGAGACCGGCCGGGCAGCAACTGGGCGCGCCCGACACGGTGTTCAGGGGAATCCCCAAGGGCTTCGTCCACAACGGCGGCCGGATCGCCTTCGGCCCGGACAAGATGCTCTACGCCGGCACGGGCGAGACCGGTGACACCGGGCTCGCGCAGGACAAGAAGTCGCTGGGCGGCAAGATCCTGCGGATGACTCCGGACGGAGATCCGGTGCACGGCAATCCGGAGGCCGATTCCGTCGTCTACTCCTACGGGCACCGCAATGTGCAGGGGCTCGCCTGGGACAAGGACAAACGGCTGTGGGCGGCCGAGTTCGGCCAGAACACCTGGGACGAGCTGAATCTCATCGAGCCCGGCGCGAATTACGGCTGGCCGGAGGCCGAGGGGAAGGCGGGCAAGCCGGGCCTGCGGGATCCGGTGGCCGTGTGGAAGACCGATGAGGCCTCGCCGAGCGGGATCGCCTGGGCGGAGGGGTCGGTGTGGATGGCCGCCCTGAAGGGCAACCGGCTGTGGCGGATCCCGCTGGCCGGGACGGAGCCGGTGGCGGAGCCCGAGGCCTTTCTGGAAGGGCGGTACGGCCGGCTGCGCACGGTGGTGGCACTCGGCGGGGACAGGTTGCTGCTGGTCACGAGCGAGACGGATGGGCGTGGGTCGCCCGAAGCGGGCGACGACAGGATCCTGACACTGACGGTGCGATGACCGATAGGGCCCCGGCCGGGGGCGAAAGGCGCGGTGGACGCGGTGTTCAACATGATCGAGGAGCTGTTCAGTCCGGGGCGCAAGCACACGGACGAGGAGAGGAAGCGGCTGGAGCTGTCCCGGGCCGACGTCGATGACGCTGACCCGGGACGGGGTCCGATAGACCTTGCGTCCGGCAAGGTGCTCATACGACCCGTCGAGCGGCCTCCGGTCGGCGACTGACCGGCCCGGCCGGGGCGAAGAGCCGCAGCCGGTGGGCGAGGGCGGCTGCCTCGCCGCGGCCCGAGACACCCAGCTTGGCCAGGATGTTCGAGACGTGCACGCTGGCGGTCTTCGGGGAGATGAAGAGTTCCTCGGCGATCCGGCGGTTGGTGTTGCCGGCCGCGACCAGGCGCAGCACGTCCCGCTCGCGGCTCGTCAGCCCGAGCGCCTCGGCCGCGTCCGTTTCCGGTACGGGTGGGGCCGGGCGGGGGTTGAGGGCCGTGAGGGGGAGCCGGGCGCGCTGCGCGAGCAGCGCCAGGTCCTCGCGCAGCCGGCGTGAGCCGAGCCGGTCGGCGGTGGCGTGGGCCTCGCGGAGCAGGGCCGCCGCGGGCTCCCGGTCTCCGCCGGCTGCCAGCAGGGCCTCGGCGAGCCGGTGGCGGGCCCGGGCCAGCAGGTACGGGCGCTCCAGCGGGCGGACGGCCTCCTCGACGGCTGTCCAGTCGGCGACGGTGTCCCGGGCCTCGGCCCGGAGCAGCTCGGCCCGGACGTACTCGGCGTGGGCGGCCCACACCGCTGCCGGGGTGGCCAGGGAGCGGGCGGCGGTGCGCAGCACCTCCAGGGCGCGGTCCCGGCCGGCTTCGGCGGCCGGGAGGCCCCGGGCGTCCGCCTCGGCGGACGCGGCGGCGAGCAGCAGCGGCCAGGCGTAGCGGTGCTGTCCGAGCGGGAACCCGTCGGCGACCGCGGCCGTGATCTCGGCGCGGACGTCGGCGATCCGCCCCTCGCCCGCGGCCACGCCGACCGCGAGGCGGTACATCGGGATCCGGTGCTGGGGCTGGATTCCGTGGGTGCCGAAATGGGCGTGGGCGGCGGCGAGCTGGTGGGCGGCCTCGGCCAGCTCGCCGCGGGCCAGGGCCAGGTAGGACAGCCGCGCGGAGGCGGAGCCGCGCGGGGCCGCGCTCTGGCCGACGCTCAGGGTGCGCCGGGCCTGCTCCGCGGCCTCGTCCCAGCGGCCGAGGCTGTACAGGCTCTCCGCCATGTTTCCGCGGACCCAGGCCTCGGTGTCCAACAGCCTTGATCTGCCGATGAGTTCGGCGCCCTGTTCGGCCAGTTCCACGGCCTCCCGTGACCGGCCCATGCTTTCCAACTGAGAGGTGAGATTGATATGTGCACGTCCCGCAAGCATGTCGAGTCCGAGTTCGGCCGCGCGGTCCTTGACCGCGAGCATCTCGGCGATCCCGGCCTCGGGGTCGCCCGAGTCGGTGAGCAGGGAGCCCACCGTGATCCGGGCGTTGAGCTCGATGTCCTCGGCGCCGAGCATCCGCGCGTACTGCACGGCGCGCTCGGCGGCGGCGAGGTTGCCGGGGCCCGGCTTGTAGAGCATCCCCCAGCCCGCGGCCCGGACGAGGACCTCTGCGTGCACCTGGGACGGGGGCAGCCCCCTGACGAGCTCCTGCGCCTTGGCGATCTCCTCCCAGCCGTCGCCGCGGCCGAGGCTGGAGACCAGCCGGGAGCGCTCCGTCCAGAACCAGGCCGACCGCAGTGGGTCGGGGCTCTCCTCCAGCAGGCGCAGCGCGGTCTTGGTTATCTTCAGGGCGCGCTCGCGCTCCCCGCCGTAGCGGGCCGCGACGGTGGCCTCGGCCAGCAGGTCGAGGCGCCTCAGCGGGGTGGTGGCCGGGTCGCAGCCGGAGGCCGGGTACGCGTCGGTGTAGTCGGCCGGGCGCAGCGCCTCACGAATCTCCTCCGGCGCGCTCTCCCACAGGTCCAGCGCCCGCTCCAGCAGGCGCAGCTGCTCGGAGTAGGCGTGCCGGCGGCGGGCGGCGACGGAGGCGGCGAGCACGGCGGGCAGTGCCTTCACCGGGTCGTTCGCGTAGTACCAGTAGTTGGCCAGGCGGATGACCCGCTCCTCGGCGCGGACCAGGGAGTCGTCCTCCTCCATGGCTTCGGCGTAGCGGCGGTTGACGCGGGAGCGCTCGCCGGGCAGCAGGTCGTCGCTGACGGCCTCGCGGACGAGCGAGTGGCGGAACCGGTAGCCGTCGCCGTCCGCGGTGGCGAGGAGGATGTTGGCGCCGACGGCGGCCCGGAGGGCCTCGATCAGCTCGTCCTCCGTCAGTCGGGCGGCCGCGCGCAGGAGCGCGTACTCGACGGTGGATCCGCCCTCGGCCGCGATCCGCACCACGCGCTGGGCCGCCTCCGGGAGGACCTCGACGCGGACGAGGAGCAGGTCGCGCAGGGATTCGGTGAGGCCTGCGCGGCAGCCGCTCTCCCTGGATGCGACGAGTTCCTCGACGAAGAAGGCGTTGCCGTCGGAACGGTCGAAGACGGAGTCCACGAAGTCCTCGTCGGGCTGCGAGGCGAGGATGCCGGCGAGCTGGCGGCGCACCTCGGCCCGGTTGAAGCGGGACAGTTCGATGCGCTGGACGGTGCGCAGCCGGTCCAGTTCGGCGAGGAGGGGGCGCAGCGGGTGGCGGCGGTGGACGTCGTCCGCGCGGTAGGTCGCGACGACGACGAGCCGGCCGCTGGCGAGGGTGCGGAAGAGGTAGGACAGCAGGTGTCGGGTGGAGGTGTCCGCCCAGTGCAGGTCCTCCAGGACGAGGACGACGGTGCGGTCGGCGGCGAGCCGCTCCAGCATCCGGGCCGTCAGCTCGAAGAGCCGGGCGGTGCTCTCCTCGTCGTGCGGGCCGCGCGGGGTGTCGCCGAGTTCGGGGAGGATCCGGGCGAGCTCGTCGGTCTGGCCCGCGGCCGCGGCGGCCAGCTCCTCCGGAAGCAGCCGGTGCAGGGTGCGCAGAGCCGTCGAAAACGGGGCGAAGGGAAGCCCCTCCGCCCCGATCTCCACACAGCCTCCGACGGCGACCACCGCGCCGCGGCGGTCGGCCTCGCAGAGGAACTCCTCGGTGAGGCGGGTCTTGCCGACCCCGGCCTCTCCCCCGATGAGCATCGCCTGCGGCTCCTGGCCGGCGGCGCGTGTCAGCGCGTCGGTGAGCACGGCCAGTTCATCGGCTCGGCCGACGAACACCGGGCTCACAGATCTGGTCTCCACGGTGCCGAGCATCGCACAAACGTCCTGCTGGGCGGCACTCGTTATCCGTGCGCTTCTCATCACGTGCCGGTTCACACCCGTCGCGGCGCGGGCTACGCGGCACGGGTGAAGCGGCTGCGGTGTCCCCTCACCGACCCTTCGGGATCCTGGCTTCGCGAGGAGAGCCGGCTCGCCCGCTTGGCCTCCCGGACCCGGCGGTACTCGTCGGCCTCGCGGATGAGGTCGGCGCGGCGGGCGGTGGCCATCTCGTACTCGAACATCTCGTACTCCCTGGTTGCGTTTCTCGGTCACCTCGTTCGGTGTGATCCAAGATTCGCGTCCCAGGGGGTCCTGGCACATCGGGCGCATGCCGCATCTGTACGAGGCGGGGGTCCTTAGTCCAGGGCCGAAGGTCCCTGAGGGGGACTAAGGCAGCGCCTTAGACGGCGGTGGGGACCGTGGGGAGGGGAACCAGGACGTCGAAGTACATGAGGCCGAAGAGCAGTACGCCCAGGGCGCCGATCGCGACGGCGGCCCACGCGACGGAGCGGACCCAGGCCGGGAGGGTGCGGCCGGGGGTGGCGAAGGCCGGGAGGGCCAGCACGAAGACGGCGATGAGGAGGGCGAGGGTGGACAGGACCCCGTTGACGAGGGCCGTGAGGTGCCAGGAGTCGCCGTACAGAGCGGCGATCTGCTCCGCGGGCGTGGACGTCTTGCTGCCCTCGATCTGGCCGATGAGGTTCTGCCGCTCGGCGATGACGCGGGAGACCCAGCTGCCGCTGAGGGCGACGAGCCCGAGGCCGGCAGCCACGACGGCGCCGGCACCGGCGCCGACACCGGCGGACCGCTCCTCGTTCGCGGCCGCCTCGTCGTCGAAGTCGTCGTCGAGATCCTCGTCGGCGGCGTCCGTGGGTTCGGTGTCGGCGGGCCCGGCGGCATCCGCCTTGCCCTCGGCCTTGTCCTCCGCCTTGACCTGGGCGTCGGCCTCGGCCTTCTTGAGATCGGCCGGGGTGTTCGCGCCCGCCGTGTCCGCGTCCGCGGGGGTGCCGGGCTCGGCGGAGGAGTCCGACTCGGGAGCGGTCGGGGCGGGGGTCTTGGTGGTGTCCATGCGGGGCACCGTAGGCGTCGTTTCTGAGAGGTTTCTGAGAATCCGCCGGGCCGCCCGGTCCGGACGGCGCCGGGCGGGGCTAGGCAGGCTTGGCCGCGGCCCACTCGGGGGCGAGGACCGACCAGATCTCGGTGTCCCGGCGGGTGCCCCGATGGAGGTAGTTCTGCCGCAGGACGCCCTCGCGGGTCATGCCGAGGCGCTCGGCCACGGCGAGGCTCTTCGTGTTGGCGGTGGAGGCGCGCCACTCCACGCGGTGCATGCCGCGCTCGCCGAAGGCCCAGTCGACGAGGATGCGGCAGGCCTTCGTCACGAGGCCGCGGCCAACGGCGGCGGGCTCCAGCCAGCAGCCGACCTCGCAGGTGCCGGTGGTGGCGTCGAAGGTCCGGAAGAGGACCCCGCCGACAAGGGTGCCGCCGGTGCGGATGCCGTAGAGGCGCCCGCCGTCGGCGGCCGTCCGCTGCGCGTAGTTCGCGAGGAAGGCCCGCGCCGAGTCGAGGTCCGCGGCGACGTCCGCGAGGACGATGTGCTCACCGATGTACTCGCGGCCGCGGTCCATGTGCGCCAGGAACTCCTCGGCGTGCCAGATCTCCAGGGGGAACAACTGCGCGTCGTCGGCGAGGTCTATCGAGAACATGCGGCATCTTCCTTGGGGCTCGTGCGGCGGGTTGCCGGGTCACCGGGAGGCTGTCGCGGGCTCGGCGCCGTCCTCACTCGTGGCGGGGTCCGCGCCGGTCCGCTGCGCCGGAAGTTTCGCATACGGACGGTGTTCCGGGGCTTCGATGCTGATGCGGGGCAGGCGCCGGTCGAGCCAGGCGGGCAGCCACCAGTTGGCACCGCCGAGCAGGTGCATCAGGGCGGGGACGAGGAGGGTGCGCAGCACGAAGGCGTCGAGGGCCACGGCGGCCGCGAGCGCGATGCCGAACATCGCGATGAGCCGGTCGCCGCTGAGCACGAAGGCCAGGAAGACGGAGATCATGATGACGGCCGCCGAGTTGATCACGCGGCTGGTCTCGGCCAGGCCGACGCGGACGGCCCGCTTGTTGTCACCGGTCTCCAGCCACTCCTCGTACATCCGGCTGACGAGGAAGACCTGGTAGTCCATCGACAGCCCGAAGAGGACGGACACCATGATCACGGGGAGGAAGGGTTCGATCGGCCCGGCGCTGCCCAGGCCCAGCAGCTCGCTGCCCCAGCCCCACTGGAAGATCGCCACGACGACGCCGAAGGACGAGGCGACGGCCGCGACGTTCATGGCCGCCGCCTTGACCGGGATCCCGATGGAGCGGAAGGCCAGCAGCAGGAGCACGCAGCCGAGGCTGATGACCACGCCGACGAAGAGCGGCAGTTTCCCGATGATGACCTCGGCGAAGTCGTCGTAGCCGGCGGTCACCCCGCCGACGTGGACCTCCAGGGAGTTGCCGTGCCCGGCGCGCGGGATGACGTCCGCGCGGAGGGTGTCGACGAGCTCGCTCGTGGCCCGGGACTGGGGGGCGGAGTCCGGTACGACGGTCAGTACGGCGGTGTCCCCGCTGCGGTTGAAGACGGCCGGGCCGGTGGTGGCGACGCCCTTCGTCGTACGCAGCGCCTCGGCGAGGTGGTCGACGGCGAGCCGGCCGCCTGCGCCGTCGAGGCGGGCGACGACGGTGAGCGGGCCGTTCATGCCGGGTCCGAATCCGTCCGCGAGCAGGTCGTAGGCCTTGCGGGTGGTGGAGGTGGCCGGATTGTTGCCTTGGTCGGAGGTGCCCAGGTGGAGGAAGAAGGCGGGCAGGGCCAGCACCAGCATGACGGCGGTGGCGACGGCGCCGAGCAGCTTGGGACGCCGTTCCACGAAGGCCGACCAGCGGGCGGCGAAGCCGGTGGTGTGCTCGGGTCGCGGGCCCTCGGCGGCGAGGGTGCGGCGCTCGCGGCGCGAGAGGGCCAGCATGCCGATGAAGGAGAGGAGGGCGGGCAGCAGGGTGACCGAGGCGGCGACGGTCAGGACGACGGTGACGCAGGCGGCTATCGCGACGCCGTTGAGGAAGTCCAGGCGCAGCACCAGCATGCCGAGCAGTGCGATGCAGACGGTGGCGCCGGCGAAGACGACGGCCCGGCCGGTGGTGGCGACGGAGTTCTCGGCCGCGTCCTCGACCTCGAGGCCGCGCGCCAGTCCCTTGCGGTGCCGGGTGACGATGAACAGTGCGTAGTCGATGCCGACGCCCAGGCCGACGAGGGTGCCGAGCATGGGGGCGAAGTCGGCGACCGGCATGACGTGCCCGAGCAGGGTGATGCCGAAATAGGCGGTGCCCACGCTGACCAGGGCGGTCGCGATGGGCAGCAGGCTCGCGGCGAGAGATCCGAAGGCCAGGAAGAGCACCAGGGCGGCGACGGCGACGCCGATGATCTCGGCGAGGTGGGCGGTGGGAGCCTCGGTCAGGCCGATGGCGCGGCCGCCGAGTTCGACCTGAAGGCCGTCCGCCTCGGTGGCCGGGTTCTTCGCCGCGTCGACGACGGCTTTGGCCTGCGCCTTGGGTACGGAGTCGGCCGGCTGGTCGAAGGTCACCACGGCGTAGGCGGTGCGTCCGTCGGGGCTGATCCGGGCGGCGCTCTCGGGGGCTTCGCCGTAAGGGCCGCTGACCGATCCGACGCCGGGGAGTTCGGCGATGACGCGGAGGGCGCGGGTCATGCGCTCCTCGACCGCGGGGGTGCGGGCGCTCTGATGGTCCGGGGCCCGCCAGACGACGGTGTTGGTGTCACCGCCCTGGCCGTGGAAGCCCTGGCGCAGGAGGGTTTCGGCCTTGCCGGACTCCGTGCCGGGAACCTCGTAGTCCGTGGAGAACGCCGTTCCGGCGGTCGCCGCGGCCGCGGCGGTCGACCCCAGCGCGAGCAGCCAGATCAGGAGGGTGAGGAGGCGGTGGCGCATGCACCACCGTGCGATTGCTGCCAACGGACGTGCTCCCTGGTGGTCCGGATCTTTACCGGGAGACAGCCCGACGCAAAGAACGCTTGAACTCGTGAAGACCAGGCCGTCGGCCCATGGGGTCGCCCCAGGGGTTCGGCCCACATGGTCTACACCGCAACGATCTCAGCGTTTCGTGATCGTTAGTCCCTTTCGTGGGCATCGTCACAGAGCCGTGGAGCTGGTGCGGGACCTGGTCATGGAGCCGGGTGGCCGGAGGAGGGCCGGGCGCCTTGAAAGTCACCTTGAAGGTCGCCCGGACGCTCGTCACGCGGCTCTTCGAACTGGCCGTCCTGCCGGTCGTCCGGTTCATCGACCCGGTAACCGGGGATCGAGGGCCACCGGACGGTGAGGACCACGGCGTCCTCCTCCGCGTACCAGGAGTGGTCCACGCCGCGTCCCCACAGCACGTAGTCCCCCTGCTCGGCGAGGACGACGGTACGGCCCGGGAACTCCAGCCGGAAGCGCCCACTGATCAGCACCAGCAGGGCGGTGCGCTTCTCCGCGGTGGCCCACCGCTCCCGCTCGTCACCCTTCGGGTGGACGCCCCACTTGATCTCCACGTCCTCGCTGTGACGGGGATCGGAAGGGTCCTTGAAGTGGCCGAGGAGCCAGCCCCGGTCGGCGGCGGCGTCAGGGGTGGCCTTGCCGGTGTAGATGGTGGAGTCGTCGTTCACGGGGTGAGGCTAATGCAGTTGTGCGGTGGGACCGGCACTGGTGAGCTGGGCCGGTGACGGATCTTGACGAACTGCTGAAGGTACGGGCCCACTACGACGCGCAGATGCGCCGCGACGCACAGCCGGACGCGGCGCGGGCCCGCGTGGAGCGCGTGGGCGCGGTCGTACGGCAGACCGTGTCCGGGCCGGGGCTCGGGTGGAACGGCGTGCTCTGGTCCGACCTCGACGAGGAGACGGCGGACGGGGAGATCGCGGCGCAGGTGGCGTTCTTCGCGGAGCGGGAACCGTCCGGGTTCGAGTGGAAGCTGTACGACTACGACCGCCCGGCGGACCTGGGGGAACGGCTGCGGGCGGCCGGGTTCGTTCCGGAGCCGGCCGAGACGCTGATGGTGGGGCGGGTGGACGAGCTCGCGGGCCTGCCGGCGGAGCCGCCGGAGGGGATCACCCTGCGCGTGGTGACGGACGAGGCGGGCGTGGATCTGATGATGGAGGTCCACCAGCAGGCCTTCGGAACCGAGCGCCCGCAGATCCGGGAGCAGATGCTCGGCCTGCTCAGGGACGAGCCGGAGACCATCGCGGCCGTGCTGGCGATGGCCGGCGACACCCCGGTCAGCTCGGCCCGGATGGAGATGCGGCCGGGGACGTCGTTCGCGGGCCTGTGGGGCGGCGGCACGGTTCCGCGGTGGCGCGGCCGCGGCATCTACCGCCTGCTGGTCGCCCACCGGGCACGCCTGGCCGCGGGACGCGGCATCCCGTACCTCCAGGTCGACGCCTCGGACGACAGCCGCCCGATCCTGGAACGGCTGGGATTCCGCGCGCTGGGCGTGACCGTGCCGTATGTGTGGGCGGGGGCGTAGGTCCTGCCGGTCCAGCCCCGGCCCCCGGCCCCCTCGTCCCGCGCACCCGCCGGGTCAGCCGGCTCGGCCCGCGACGCACCTCCGGGCGGGCGACCGGTCGCCCCAGCGCACAGGCCGGGTCGGCCGTCGCACCACGGAGGTGTGACCGGTCGCCCCAGCACTCCGCCCGCGCAGCCGCATCAGCCGAGACGCACCGCCGGGCAGCCGGATCGCCCCCGAGGGGTGAGCGGCGGTCAGTTGGGGCGCGCCCGCCGGGGGCAGCGGGATCTCCCGCGTCGTCGTGGGGCAGGCCGCGTACGAGGCATCCGCGCCCCGGTCCCGGATGAGCTGGCGGCTTCGCCGTGTGCGGGCTGCCCCGGGTGTCACGGGGAGGGGCCGCCTGGTGGGGCTGGAGGTGGACCTGGGCCGGAGCGTGACGCGAACTCCCGGCCGCCTTCGCTGACTCCGTCCGGGCACGCCCTCGCAGGGGCCGGGGGCGCAGCCGCGTACCACCCCACCGGGCGGGCACCTCCCAGCGTCAGCCGGGGGAGTTCGAGGCGTACCACCTCCGGCCGCCCCCCGGAGGCCGTTGAGGCGCGGGCTCCGGGGCGGCGTCTCAGGAAGCGTGTGGGCTCGTTCCAGGCGGTCGGGCGGGGGCCCGATCGTCAGGCGGCGGTCACCCCCGCGTGGGTCCGGTGCAGCGTCGGGGCCACCGCCTCGTCCAGCAGCGCGCGGGCGAAGTCCCCGGGCGTGATCCGGCTGTCGGCGGCGGCCGGGGCGAGTACGTAGCCGCCCGTGGGCTCGGCCTCGTGGTCGAAGTCCCCCGCCGGGCTCACCACCAGCCAGTCCAGTGCCTGCGGCGCGGCCGCCCGCAGCGCCTCGGTGCCGGCGCCGTGGCCGACGTAGAACTCCCGCCACTCCTGCGGGTAGCCGGGGGTGTCCATCAGCAGGTCCCCGGACGCGGTGGGCAGTACGGACGCCAGCCCGACCGACACCATCCGCTTCACCCCGGCCGCCGGCAGCCCCTCCGCGAGGGCGCGGGCGACGGCCGGGAAGAATGCGCCGGGCCGTACGCCGGCGTCGTACACGGCGACGATCGCCGCGTCGTGCCCGGCCGCGAGCCGGGCCACGGCTGCCGGGTCCGTCACTTCGCCGTCGGCCCGCCCCGCCGCGGTGACCTCGTGGCCCCGGCGCCGGGCCTCCGCGACGGCCGCCCGGCCGACCCGGCCGCCCGGCCGACCCGGCCGCCCGACCCGAACACGATGATTCTGCTGCTCTTCGTTTCCATGAGCGGGAGCCTAAGGAGAGGGCTGGTTTCCGATCGGATACCGCCTTACCGTGTGGATCATGACGAAAGCGCAGGCGCAGGCGCAGGCGCAGGGCGAACAACGGACCCCGCTGGATCCCGAGATGTTCGACCCCGTCTGTCCGTCCCCGCTGGTGCCGTTCCGCGTGGGCGACAAATGGGCCACGTTGATCCTGCGGTGTCTGCAGGACGGCCCGCGCCGGTTCTCGGAGCTCAAGGTCCCGTTGCGCGGTGTGACGGCCAAATCGCTGACGCAGTCCCTGCGCAGACTGGAGCGGGACGGTTTCGTCCTGCGCGCGGAGTGCGAGGGTGCGGAGCGCCGCGTCGAGTACGCCCTGACGCCGCTCGGCCGGGGCCTGCTGGGACCGTTGGACGCGGCCTGTGTGTGGACCCGGGAGCACTGGGACGAGCTGATCGACGCGCAGGAGGCCGGCCTTTCCGGAGGCCGCTGATCCCGGGCGGCGAGGCAGCTGATCCCGGCGGCGTCGACGCGGGTGGACCGCGCACGCCGCGATCCGGGGCGATGGCCACGGCAGGGTCGCCCCCGCGCCGGCCACCCGGCAGGATCACCGCAAGGAACGCGTGGAACGCAAGAAACACAAGGAACGCAAGGAACGCATGGAACGCGTGGGACCACCCCTGACCGGCGATGAGCGCGAGACCCTCCGGGCCTACCTCGACTACCACCGGGCCACTCTCGCCTGGAAGTGCGAGGGCCTCACCGACGAGGAGCTGCGCCGCCGCTCCATGCCTCCGTCCACCCTGTCCCTGCTGGGGCTGGTGCGGCACATGGCCGAGGTCGAACGGCACTGGTTCCGCCGCACCCTGGCCGGCGAGGACCTGTCGCACGTGTGGTCGGACACGCACGACTTCCAGGCGGCCTACGACGTCTCCGGTTCCAGCCGCGCCGAGGCGTTCACCGCCTGGGAGGCGGAGGTGGCCCACGCCCGACGCATCGAGGCCGCCGCCGAGTCGCTGGAGGTGACCGCGTACGTGGCGAGTTGGAAGCAGGAGGCGTCCTTGCGCCTGGTGATGCTCCACCTGATCCACGAGTACGCCCGCCACAGCGGCCACGCCGACTTCCTCCGCGAGGCGATCGACGGCGTCACCGGCGCCTGACGCGGCGCCATGGCTCCGAGACCGCGAGCCCCTGAGCCCCCCGAGTCCTCAACCCCGAGCCAAGTTCTCCAGCGCCCCTGAGCCCGGGGATCCCCATCCGTCCCCGGGGCTCAGGCTCCGGACTCGCCCGCCCGCCAGTACCCCAGTCCGTTCACCCGCTGCTTCGGCACGGCCAGGTCCTTGCGCAGGTAGGCCGTCAGCGCCCGCGTCGTCGCCGTGTCGCAGGCCAGCCAGACGTACGCCGACGCCGGGTCCGCGACCAGCTCCGGCAGTTCGGCCTTGACCCGCTCGACCAGGGCGGTACCGCCCCGTGCGACCCGCCGGATGTCGTGCCGCCCCGCGTCCGCCCGTACCGGCAGCTGCGCGTCCGACGCGTGCTGCGTCTCGAACCAGATGGTCGCCGGGGTCTGCGGGTAGGCGTCCAGAAGGGAGTTGACGGCGGGCAGCGACGCCGGGTCGCCGATGACCAGCAGGCGTTCGGGAGTCGGGTCGGGAGCGGTGAATCCGGTGCCCTGGACGGTGGCCTCGATGGTGTCGCCGGGCTTGGCGCTTCGCGCCCAGTCGCTGGCCACACCGTCGTGCAGGGCGAATTCGAAGGAGAACGTGCCGGCGGCCGGATCGGGGTTCACCAGCGTGTAGGCCCGCTGGTGCGGCCGGCCCGCGCCCTCGAACCACACCCGTACCCACATGGTCGGGTGCAGCGAGTCCCCCGCCACCGCCAGCAGCCCGCCGTCCGTGAAGTGGACCCGGCGGTAGTGCTCGGTGACGTCGTGCGTCCCGGTCACCGTGAACGTGAAGTCCTTGCCCCGCAGGAGCTTGAGGACCACGCCCTCCCAGCCCTTACCGACAGCCATGCCCGACCCCTCCCACCGACACCCTTATAGTTAGGCGAGCCTAACCTAATGCACCTTTGGGGAAGAGTGTGAACAGCGTGAGCAGCGGGAGCAGTGTGAGCGGGAGCAGCGGGAACAGTACGGAGGCCCACGGGAATCACGAGGTCTACCGCGACGCCTGGGGCATCCCCCACCTTCGCGCGCCCGACAGCCCGGGCCTCTCCTACGCCCAGGGCCGCACCACCGCCCTCGACCGCGCCTGGCAGCTGGAGGTCGAACGGCACCGCGCCCAGGGTTCCAGCGCCGCCTTCCTCGGCCCGGAGTCCGTCGCCTGGGACCGGTTCGCCCGCCAGTGCCGCCTCACCGACACCGCCATCCGCTGCTACGAGGCCCTCGACGCGGTCACCTCCGCCTGGGTCCGCGCGTACGTCGACGGCGTCAACGACGGGCTCACCGCCGGGGCCGCCCGCGACGAGCGTTTCGCCCGCACCGGCCTCACCCCCACCCCCTGGGAGCCGTGGGTTCCGCTCGCCGTCTGGATCGCGACGCACATCCTCTTCGCCGGCTTCGCCACCAAGCTGTGGCGCGAGCGCGTCGCCCGCGCCCTCGGCGACGACGCGGTCACCCTCTTCGCCACCGACGGTCCCGGCACCGCCGGCAGCAACGGCTGGCTGGTTCCGGGTGACCGCACCACCAGCGGTGCGGCGATCATCGCGGGCGACCCGCACCGCTTCATCGAGGACCCGGGCGTCTACCAGCAGATGCGTCTCTCCTGCCCCGAGTACGACGTCCTCGGCCTGGCCGTCCCCGGCGTCCCCGGGCTCGCCCACTTCGGGCACACCGGCACCGCCGCCTGGGCGATCACCAACGCGATGGCCGACTACCAGGACCTGTACGTCGAGCAGTTGCGCGAGAACGGCTCCGGCGTCGAGGCGCTGGGCCCGGACGGCGTATGGGAGCCCGTCCACCGGCACACCGAGACGATCACCGTCGCGGGCGCCGACCCCGTCGAGGTGGAGGTCCTCGAAACCGCCCGCGGCCCCGTGATCGTCAACAGGGGCGGCGGCGCGGACGCGGGCACGAACCCCGGCGCGGCACCCGGCGCGGCCCCCGGCACGGACGCGGCCAGCACCGCCGCCGCCGCGACCACCACCACGGAGGCCCTCTCCCTCCGTTACCCGCCCCGCGTCCGCCAGGACCTCGGCTTCGCCGCCCTCCCCGCCCTCCTGCGCGCCCGCACCGTCGCCGACATCGACCGCGCCCTCGACGGCTGGGCCGAGCCCGTCAACGTCGTCCACGCCGCCGACACCGAGGGCGGCCTGCTGCACCGCGTCGCGGGCGCCGTGCCACTGCGCCACCGCACCAACCGCCTGCGGCCCGTGCCCGCGTGGGATCCGCAGTACGCCTGGCAGGGCTGGGCGGACACCCCCGCCGAGCCCGTGCAGGGTTTCGCCGTCATGGCGAACGCCCGCGGGATCGCCTCCCCTCTCGGCGTGGAGTTCGCGCCCCCGCACCGCGCCGACCGCATCCGCGAGCTGCTCAGCGGCTCCGCGGACTGGACCCCGAAGGCGATGGCCGACGTACACCGGGACACGCACCTGGCCTCGGCCGCGCCGCTGCTCGCCCTGCTGCCCGCGCTCGACGGCCTGTCCCCCGCGGCGGACGCCCTCCGGGCCCGACTGCTCGCCTGGGACCGGCACATGGCGGCCGAGAGCACCGACGCCACCGTCTTCTCCGCCTTCCGGACCGCGACCGTACGACGCCTCGCCGCCGACCCCGTCTTCGCGGACCTGGCGGGGGCGCCCACCGGCCCCGAGGTGTTCCACCCCTGGCTGTACCTGGTCCCCCGCGTCGGCTACGCCCTCGAAGGCCTGCTCACCACCTCCCTCCTCCCGGACCTCGACCGCGTCGGGCACGTCCGCGCCGCCCTGGAGGAGACGGCGGCGGGCGACGCCCCGGATGTTCCCTGGTCGGACGTCCACCGCCTGACCCCCTGGTCGGCGCTGCCGGACCCGGACGCGCAGTGGCCGGGCCTCGGCGGCGACCACGACTGCGTGAACGCCACCTCCTCCGTCCCCGGCTTCACCGACCTCACCGCCCGTGCGTCGGCGGCCCGTTATGTCTGGGACCTCGGCCGCCGCGAGGACAGCCTCTGGGCGGTCCCGCTGGGCGCGGACGGCGTCCCCGGCTCGCCCCACCACCGCGACCAGCTGCCCCTGTGGGCCGCGTGCGAACTCGTCCCCGTCGTCACCGACTGGACCCGCCTCACCAAGGAATCGATATGACCTCCACCGTCAGACAGCCCCTGTTCACCCACCTGGTGGAGGGCTTCGGCGCGGTCACCATCACCCCCGTCGACCCGGCCGCCGACGCCCCCCTGATCCACCGCTGGGTCACGCAGGAGCGGGCCCGCTTCTGGGGCATGGGCGAGGCCAGCCTCGAACTGGTCCAGGAGATCTACGAGGACGTCGACCGCCGCACGACCCACCACGCGTTCATGGTCAGCCGCGAGGGTGAGCGGGTCGCGCTGTTCCAGACGTACGACTGCGCCGAGGACCGGGTCAGCGAGTGCTACGAGGTCCAGCCCGGGGACGTCGGCGTGCACCTGCTGATCGGCCCCTGCGACGGCGTGCCCGAGCGCGGCTTCAGCGCGGCCCTGTTGACGGCCTTCATGGCGTTCGTGTTCTCCGACACCAGCGTCCGCCGTGTGATCGCCGAGCCGGACGCCCGCAACGAGAAGGCCATCGCCCGCCTGGAGCGCACCGGTTTCATGCTCGGCCCGGAGGTCGAACTCCCGGAGATCGACCTCCCCGAGGTCTACCTCCCGGCCAAGCGGGCCCGCCTCACCTTCCTCAGCGCGCCGGTACCTCAGCCAGAAACCCGCTGATCAGCGCCGCCCACTCGGCCGGGCGCTCGGCGAACGGGAGGTGCCCGGTGGGCAGTTCCACGAGTCGCGCGTCCGGCAGGGCGTCCGCCAGCTCCCGCTGGAGGGCGAGCGGCACGAGCCGGTCCTCGGTCGTCGCGACGACCAGGGCCGGTACGTCGATCCCACCCTCAAGCGCTGACGACACGAAGGGCGCCCCGCACCGGTACGGAACCGGTGCGGGGCGCCCTTGTACGGCGTATGGCGTACGGCGAAACCTCAGCCCTCGACGCCCAGGCGCTCCAGGATGAGCTCCTTGACGCGGGCCGCGTCGGCCTGGCCGCGGGTGGTCTTCATGACCGCGCCCACCAGGGCGCCGACGGCGGCGACCTTGCCGCCGCGGATCTTGTCCGCGATGGCCGCGTTGCCCGCGATGGCCTCGTCCACGGCCGCGCCGAGCGCGCCCTCGTCCGAAACGACCTTCAGGCCGCGCTTCTCCACGACCTCGTCCGGGGTGCCCTCACCGGCGAGGACGCCTTCGAGGACCTGGCGGGCCAGCTTGTCGTTCAGCTCGCCGGCCGCGACCAGCGCCGCCACCCGGGCCACCTGGACCGGGGTGATCGGCAGCTCGTCGACCACGACGCCCTGCTCGTTGGCGTTGCGGGCCAGCTCGCCCATCCACCACTTGCGCGCGGCGGCCGAATCGGCGCCCGCCTCGATCGTGGCGACGATGGCGTCCACGGCGCCCGCGTTGAGGATGGACTGCATGTCGTGCTCGGTGACGCCCCACTCCTCGCGGAGCCGGTTGCGGCGCACGCGCGGCATCTCGGGCAGGCCGCGGCGCAGCTCCTCGACCCAGTCGCGGGCCGGGGCGATGGGCACCAGGTCAGGCTCCGGGAAGTACCGGTAGTCCTCGGCGTTGTCCTTGATGCGGCCGGCCGTGGTGGAGCCGTCCTCCTCGTGGAAGTGCCGGGTCTCCTGCACGATCGAGCCGCCCGACGAGAGCACCGCCGCGTGGCGCTGGATCTCGAAGCGGGCCGCGCGCTCGACGGAGCGCAGCGAGTTGACGTTCTTCGTCTCGCTGCGGGTGCCGAAGGGGGCGTCGGGGGCGGGGCGCAGCGACAGGTTCACGTCGCAGCGCATCTGGCCCTTGTCCATGCGGGCCTCCGAGACGCTGAGCGCCTTGATGACCTCGCGCAGCTCGGCGACGTACGCCTTGGCGACCTCGGGGGCCCGCTCGCCGGCGCCCTCGATGGGCTTGGTGACGATCTCGATGAGCGGGATGCCGGCGCGGTTGTAGTCCAGCAGGGAGTGGGACGCGCCGTGGATACGGCCGGTGGCGCCGCCGACGTGCAGCGACTTGCCGGTGTCCTCCTCCATGTGGGCGCGCTCGATCTCCACGCGGAAGACCTCGCCGTCCTCCAGCTGGACGTCGAGGAAGCCGTTGAAGGCGATCGGCTCGTCGTACTGGGAGGTCTGGAAGTTCTTCGGCATGTCCGGATAGAAGTAGTTCTTCCGGGCGAAGCGGCACCACTCGGCGATCTCGCAGTTCAGCGCGAGGCCGATCTTGACGGCGGACTCGATGCCGATCGCGTTGACGACCG
The DNA here is from genome assembly GCF_040611115.1 of Streptomyces sp. NPDC003038. Classification (NCBI taxonomy): domain Bacteria; kingdom Bacillati; phylum Actinomycetota; class Actinomycetes; order Kitasatosporales; family Streptomycetaceae; genus Streptomyces; species Streptomyces sp. NPDC003038. The sequence goes on along the minus strand of NZ_JBEXNN010000010.1, from coordinate 171,806 downwards.
GGAGAGCGCCGGGCAGGCCGAGGCATACCGGGCAGGTCTGCGAGTTGGGCTCGGCGCCCAGCTCGGTCGAGCAGCCGCAGAACATCTTGGTCTTTGTGCCGAGCTCGACATGGACCTCCAGGCCCATGACGGGGTCGTACGAGGCGAGAGCGTCCTCGTACGACAGCAGTTCGATGAAGGTGGTCACGGTGAAACTTTCCCTCTCAGCCCAGCAGGACGTCGTCGTCGCCCAGGTGCTTCAGCTCGCGGTACAGGATCGCGAGGCCGGTGACGATGGCGGCGGCGGACACGACGGCGTCGACCAGCTTCAGCGTGTCGTTGTCGGTGCGGGCCTTCCTGGCCTGCTTGATCACGCTGAGGGCGCCGAAGGCGGTGGTGCCGATCGACAGGTAGGTGCCGGTCTTGGACTTCTTGAAGCCCTTGGCCTTGGACAGTGCACTGGTGCTCACAGGGACGGTGCCTCCTCAAGCAGCGGGTGACCCCAGCGTTCGATGAAGGCCGCCTCGACGGCGGCACCGACCTTGTAGAGCCGGTCGTCCTTCATCGCCGGGGCGATGATCTGCAGCCCGACCGGGAGACCGTCTTCCGGCGCCAGGCCGCAGGGGAGCGACATGGCGGCGTTGCCGGCCAGGTTGGTCGGGATGGTGCACAGGTCCGCGAGGTACATCGCCAGCGGGTCGTCGGTGCGCTCACCGATCGCGAAGGCGGTGGTCGGGGTCGTCGGGGAGACGATGACGTCGACCTGCTCGAAGGACTTCTCGAAGTCCTTGGTGATGAGCGTGCGGACCTTCTGGGCGGAACCGTAGTACGCGTCGTAGTAGCCGGAGCTGAGCGCGTACGTGCCGAGGATGATGCGGCGCTTGACCTCGTCGCCGAAGCCGGCTTCGCGGGTCAGGGCGGTGACGTCCTCGGCGGACTTGGTGCCGTCGTCGCCGACGCGCAGGCCGTAGCGCATGGCGTCGAAGCGGGCCAGGTTTGAGGAGGCCTCGGACGGCGCGATCAGGTAGTACGCGGCCATGGCGAGGTCGAAGGACGGGCAGTCCAGCTCGACGATCTCGGCGCCGAGCTCCTTGAGGAGCTCCACCGACTCGTTGAAGCGCTGGACGACGCCGGCCTGGTAGCCCTCGCCGGCGAACTGCTTGACCACACCGACGCGCATGCCGGCGACCGAGCCGTTGCGGGCGGCCTCGACGACCGGCGGGACCGGCGCGTCGATGGAGGTGGAGTCGAGCGGGTCGTGGCCGGCGATGACCTCGTGGAGGAGTGCGGCGTCCAGGACCGTACGGGCGCAGGGCCCGCCCTGGTCGAGGCTGCTGCTGAAGGCCACCATGCCGTAGCGGGAGACACCGCCGTACGTCGGCTTCACGCCCACGGTGGCCGTGACGGCGGCGGGCTGGCGGATGGAACCGCCGGTGTCCGTGCCGATGGCGAGCGGCGCCTGGAAGGCGGCGAGCGCGGCCGCGCTGCCGCCGCCGGAGCCGCCGGGGATGCGGGTGAGGTCCCACGGGTTGCCGGTGGGGCCGTAGGCGCTGTTCTCCGTCGACGACCCCATGGCGAACTCGTCCATGTTGGTCTTGCCGAGGATGACGACGCCGGCTTCCTTCAGCTTGCGCGTCAGGGTGGCGTCGTAGGGCGGGATCCAGCCTTCGAGGATCTTCGAACCGACGGTCGTCGGGACCCCGACGGTCGTGAAGATGTCCTTGAGGGCGAGCGGTACGCCGGCCAGCGGACCGAGCTTCTCGCCCTTCGCCCGCTTGGCGTCGACGGCGCGGGCCTGGGCGAGCGCACCCTCCCGGTCGACGTGGAGGAAGGCGTGGACCTTCTCGTCGGTGGCCTCGATGCGGGCGAGGTGGGCCTCGGTGACCTCGACCGCCGTGAGCTCGCCGGAAGCGATCTTCTCGGCGGTCTGGGCGGCCGTGAGTTTGATAACCCGCTCGATGTTGTTGGTGATCATGTTGTTAGTCCTCCCCCAGGATCTGCGGCACCTTGAAACGCTGCTGCTCCTGGGCGGGAGCACCGGAGAGCGCCTGCTCGGGGGTGAGCGACGGACGGACCTCGTCCGCGCGCATGACGTTCGTCAGCGGCAGCGGGTGGGAGGTCGGCGGGACGTCTTGGTCGGCGACCTCGGAAACGCGGGCGACCGCGCCGATGATGTCGTCGAGCTGTCCAGCGAAGTGGTCGAGCTCTTCGCTCTTCAGCTCCAGACGTGCCAGCCGAGCGAGGTGGGCGACCTCCTCGCGCGTGATGCCAGGCATGCAGCGATCCTCTGGGGGTGGTGAGTGTGTAGGTTTCGCTGCCAATCCTATGGGGCGGGGCCCACTCACCACGAAACGGTTAGCCGGGCAGACGCCGCGCGGGGCCTCCCGGGCGCTGCCCGGACCCGCGCCTCACTCGCCGGCGCGGCTCGAAACCGGGGCTGCGCCCGGAACCCCTACGGCGCTCCGCGCATGCACCTCACCGTCAGCGCGGCTCGGTGGGCGCCGTGCAGCGGCACATCCAGCCTCGCCGGCGATTGAGGCGCGGGGTCTGGGGCGGAGCCCCGGCAGCGGGGCCGCGCCCGGGCCGGACCGGCGGAGCCGCGCCGCAGCCGGCGCAGCCCGGGGTCAGACCGCGTCGGCCTCGGCCGCGGCCAGCTCGGCCGAGATGTCAGCCGGGCGGCGCCAGCCGCGCTCGCCGCGGGCCAGCAGCCAGGCCGTGGCCTCCTGCGGCGGCATCGCGGCGGCCACCAGCCATCCCTGCACCGCGTCGCAGCCCAGGTCCCGCAGCCGCTCCCACGTCTCGTCGTCCTCGACGCCCTCCGCCACGACGAGCAGGCCCAGCGAGTGCGCGAGGTCCACCGTGCAGCGAACGATCTCCGCGTCCTGCGCGTCCACCGCGAGGCGGCCCACGAAGGACCGGTCGATCTTCAGCTCGCTGACCGGCAGGCGGCGCAGGTGGACCAGCGAGGAGTACCCGGTGCCGAAGTCGTCCAGCGACATCTTCACGCCGTAGCCGGTGAGCCCGGCCATGGTGTCCGCCGCCCGCTGCGGGTCCTCCAGCAGGACGTGTTCCGTTATCTCCAGCTGGAGTCCGCTCGCCGGGACCCCGTGCCGGGCCAGTCTGGCGGCCACCGCTCCCGCGAAGCCGGGGGTGTGGACGTCGCGCGGCGAGACGTTGACGGCCACCGGGACCTTCAGGCCCTGGGCCCGCCACCGCGCGACCTGGGCGAGGGCCGTCTCCAGGACGTACTCCGTCAGGTGCGGCATCAGGCCGGAGGTCTCGGCGATGGCGATGAACTCGTCCGGGGACACCCGCCCGCGCTCCGGGTGCACCCACCGCACGAGCGCTTCGAGCCCGGCGACCTGGCCGTCGAAGCGGACCTTCGGCTGGTAGTGGAGTTCCACTTCGCCGGCGTCCAGGGCCCGGCGGAGGTCTCCGAGAAGGCCGAGGCGGTCGGGGGTGTTGCTGTCCCGCTTGGACTCGTACACCTCGACGCCCGTGCGGTCGCGCTTCGCCTGGTACATCGCCACATCGGCGCGCCGCAGCAGCCCCTCCGCGTCGAGCGCGTGCTCGGGGAAGACGGCGAGGCCGGCGCTGGCCTCCAGGACGAGCGTGAGGCCGTCCAGGTCGAGCGGGGAGCTCAGCTCCGCGACCAAGTGGCGGGCGACGCGCTGGGCGCTGGTGGTGGAGTCGGTGACGGGGAGCAGAACGGCGAACTCGTCTCCGCCGAGGCGGGCCGCCTCCGCGTCCTCGGGCAGTGCCTGGCGGAGCCGGTCGGCGATCTGGAGGAGCAGCCGGTCGCCCGCGAGGTGGCCGAGGGTGTCGTTGACGGCGCGGAAGCGGTCGAGGTCGATGAGCACGAGGGCTGCCCGGGTGCCCAAACGTTCAGCCTGATCCAGCGCGGTCCAGGCCCGCTCCAGCAGCCACTGCCGGTTCGGCAGCCCGGTCAGCGGATCGCGCAGCTGTTCCTCGGCGCGGGCCCGGGCGATCCACAGGGTGGAGTCCAGTGCGATGAGGGGCACGGCGAACAGCGGCAGCAGCACCGGCTGCGTGATCGCGACCGCGCAGATCAGCGGGGCGATGCCGAGCAGGGCGACGGCGACTAAGGCCTGCCGGAGCAGGGCGGTCCGGGCGACGGTGGGCAGTCCGCCGCCGCGCGGGGTCAGTGCGAACCACAGCAGGACCCGGGTGACGAGCAGGTAGGCGACGGCGACGAGGATCACCTCGGGGACGGCCTCCGGCCCCCAGGTGGTGGGGTCCCACGGCTTCTCCACGGTCGGCGCCTCACCGAAGACGGCGAGTACGAGGGCTCCCGCGCCGATGCCGAGGATGTCGGCGGAGCCGTGCAGCAGCCCCTGCCGCCAGCGGTGCCGGCGCGCGGCGCCGACCAGGGAGACCACGGCCAGCGAGACGAGTCCCGCGGGCACCCACCCGTAGAGGATGAGCACGCCGAGGGTGAGTGCGGCGCCCGACCCGGTGCCGCCCCACCAGCGGTCGCGGCCCAGCGCGACGAGGTGGCCGACGATGATGCCGGTGAGCAGGGCTAGGGCCCAGCCCACCGTGCCGCCGGGGAACAGCGCCTGGCGGCCGTTCAGCGCGGAGACGATGCCGGCCGCGAGCACCACGACGGAGAGGCCCACGACGACGAAGGGCAGCGCGGCGCGCCGCTCCGGTCCGCCCGTGCCCATGTCGAGCGGTCGGGTCTCCGGCGCCCTGGAACCCAGGACACCGAACCGGCCCGCCCGCATGGACGGGATGTCCCCGCCGAACTCAGGTGACGGGTCGGCGCTTTCGGTGGGTTTCATGCCCGTCCCTCTCACAGCCGGCGATGCCGATGTCACGCGATGGCCCCGATGTCATGCCATCACGGCTGGAATCGCACCAGGCAGCCGTGCACGACGGGCGCACCCCTCAACAGTAGGACGCGAGAGGCTCCCAAGGGCAGCGGTCGGCGGCGGTTGCCCGAATGCGACCCAGCCATCCTCATCAGTACGGTATCCGCCGAACGGGTGAGTTTGGACCAGGACCCCCCGGTCACCCCTCCGATGATCCGACAGGTCACCGCCCTGCGACCAGGCTTGTACCGGCCGTTTACCACCGGCCGCCGCGCCTGGCGTGCGCCCGCCCGTACGGCCGTACGCCACGCATCCGTTCGCCTTCGCTACTCCCCCCGAGGGCTTCCCTCAGGGGGTGTTACTACGCTTCACTCCCGCCGTCCACCGGAAGCGCGGCTTCCCGGGCCGCGTCCGGGCCCTGCTCCAGCAGTACCGCGAAACCGGCGTCGTCGAGGACGGGGAGCTTCAACTGCACGGCCTTGTCGTACTTCGAGCCCGGGTTGTCCCCGACCACGACGAAGGAGGTCTTCTTGGAAACGGAGCCGGTCACCTTGGCGCCGAGGCTCTGCAGGGCCTCCTTCGCGCCGTCCCTGGTGTGGCTCTGCAAAGTGCCGGTGACGACGACGGTGAGCCCTTCGAGCGGGCGCGGACCCTCCTCCTTGCCGGAACCTTCCTCTTCCATCCGGACACCGGCTTCACGCCACTTGCGCAGGATCTCCTGGTGCCAGTCGACGGCGAACCACTCCTTGAGGGAGGCCGCGATGATCGCACCCACCCCGTCCGTCGCCGTCAGTTCCTCCTCGGTGGCTTGTTCGATGCGCTCGATCGACCGGAACTCGCGGGCGAGTGCCTCCGCCGCGACCGGTCCGACGTGACGGATCGACAGGCCGTTGATGATGCGGGCCAATGGGCGCTGCTTGGCGGCCTCGATGTTCTTCAGCATCGCCAGGGCGTTCTTCTTCGGCTCGCCCTTCTGGTTGGCGAAGACCGTGACGATCTTCTCCTCGCCCGTCTTCGGGTCCCGCTTGGGCAGCCCGCTGTCCTGGTCGAGGACGTACGCCTTGATGGGCAGCAGCTGCTCGATGGTGAGGCTGAAAAGGTCGCCCTCGTCCAGGAGCGGGGGCTCGGCCGGCTCCAGCGGGCTGGTCAGCGCGGCCGCCGCCACCATGCCGAAGTTTTCGATGTCCAGGCTCTGACGGCCCGCCAGATAGAAGAGCCGCTCGCGCAACTGGGCGGGGCAGGTCTGCGCGTTGGGACAGCGGACGTCGATGTCCCCCTCCTTCATCGGCCGCAGCGCCGTCCCGCACGCGGGGCACTCGGACGGCATCACGAACTCGCGCTCGCTGCCGTCCCGCAGGTCCACCACCGGGCCGAGGATCTCGGGGATGACGTCGCCCGCCTTGCGCAGCACGACCGTGTCCCCGATGAGCACGCCCTTGGTCTTGACGACCTCCTGGTTGTGCAGCGTCGCGAACTCGACCTCGGAGCCGGCCACCGTCACCGGCTCCACCTGCGCGTACGGGGTCACGCGCCCGGTGCGGCCGACGCCGACCTTGATGTCGATGAGCTTGGTGTTGACCTCTTCGGGGGCGTACTTCCAGGCGATCGCCCAGCGCGGGGCGCGGGCGGTGGAGCCGAGGCGGCCCTGGAGCCCGATCTCGTCGACCTTGACGACCACGCCGTCGATCTCGTGCTCCACCGAGTGCCGGTGCTCGCCGTAGTACGCGATGAACTCGCGGACCTCCGCGAGCGAGGAGACGACCTTGGCGTGCGCGGCGGTGGGCAGGCCCCACTCGTGCAGCAGCTCGTAGGCCTGCGACTGGCGCTCGATCTGGAGGCCCTCGCGCGCGCCGACGCCGTGCACCACCATGTGCAGCGGGCGGCTCGCGGTGACCTTCGGGTCCTTCTGGCGCAGCGAGCCGGCCGCCGCGTTGCGCGGGTTGGCGAAGGGTTTGCCCTCCGCTTCGACGAGCCGGGCGTTGAGCTCCTCGAACTTCTCCATCGGGAAGTAGACCTCGCCGCGGATCTCCACGAGGGCCGGGATCCGGTCGCCCTTGAGGCGGTCCGGGATCTCCTTGATGGTGCGGACGTTGGGCGTGATGTCCTCGCCGGTACGGCCGTCGCCGCGGGTGGCGGCGCGGGTCAGCCGGCCGTGCTCGTAGGTGAGGTTGACGGCGAGGCCGTCGACCTTCAGCTCGCACAGGTAGTGGTAGTCGGAGGTGTTCACGTCCCGGGCCACCCGCTCGGCCCAGGCGGCCAGTTCCTCGTCGTCGAAGGCGTTGTCGAGGGAGAGCATCCGCTCCCGGTGCACGACGGAGGCGAAGTCCGTCTCATACGCCCCGGCCACCTTCTGGGTGGGCGAGTCGGGCGTCCGCAGCTCCGGATACTCCTCCTCCAGCGCCTCCAGCGAGCGCAGCAGCTGGTCGAACTCGGCGTCGCTGACGACCGGCTGGTCGTTCACGTAGTACCGGAAGCGGTGCTCCTCGACCTGCTCGGCCAGCAGCACGTGCTGCTCACGCACCGCCGCCGGTACTGCCGTGTCCTGCTGTTCGGCTGCCATGCCGTGTCCTCCCGTGGCCCGTCCCAACCGTCACTCAGGGTTGTCGGCGAGCGACCTCGCCGCCCTGACGCAATGCGCCTGCACCGCCCGGGCATAGGCAGGTGAAGCGCCCGCCAGACCGCACGAGGGAGTGACCACGACGGACTCCGCCAGAGTCCCCGGGGCCAGCCCCAGCCTGCGCCAAAGCTTCCTGACACCCATGACGCTACCGGCAGGGTCTGACAACGGGCCGTCGGTGCCCGGCACCACTCCGGCGAAGAGTTTCACACCGCCTTCGACGGCCTCCCCGATGGCGTCATCCTCGCGCTCGGTGAGCAAGGAGAAATCGAACGACACGCCCGTGACGCCGGCCCGCCGCAGCAGGGCGAAGGGCACCTCGGGCGCGCAGGAGTGGACGATCACCTCTCCGCCGCCGACGGAATCCATGACGGAGAACAGCTCGCGCAGCGTGCCCTCCACCACCTGCCGGTCCACGGCACGGTAGGTGCGGTAGCCGCTGGCGGACCGCACCCGCCCGAGCAGCACCGCCGTCAGGGACGGCTCGTCGAACTGCAGCACGATGTCGGCGCCGGGGATCCGCTTGCGTACGTCGGCCAGGTGCCCGCGCAGGCCTTCGGCGAGCGATCCGGCCAGGTCCCGGCAGGCGCCCGCGTCCTGGAGCATGGCCTCGCCGCCGTGCAGCTCCAGGCCGGCGGCCAGCGTCCAGGGTCCGACGGCCTGGACCTTGAGCTTGCCGGTGTAGCCCTGGGTGAATTCCTCCAGGGCGTCCAGGTCCTCGCCGAGCCAGGACCGGGCCCTCTTCGAGTCCCGCCCCGGGCGGTCGCTGATCCGCCACCCGCTGGGCTCGACGTGGGCGTACATGTCGACGAGCAGCCCCAGGGACCGGCCGAGCATGTCCGCTCCGGGCCCCCGGGCGGGCAGCTCGGGGAGGTGCGGGAACTCCTCGAAGGACCCGGTGACGGTCCTGGCGGCCTCCCGGGCGTCGCCGCCCGGAAGCGAACCGACACCGGTCGCGCCCGCGCTCATCGGCCCGGCCTGACGCTCAGGTCGTTGACCTCGGCGTCGCGGGGCAGGTCGACGGCCATCACGATCGTCGTCGCCACGGACTCGGGATCGATCCAGGCGGCAGGGTCGTACTCCTTGCCCTCCTGGGAGTGCACCTTGGCCTGCATGGGGCTGGCGGTGCGGCCGGGGTAGACGGAGGTGACCCTGATCCCGTTCTCCTTCTCCTCTTCCCTGAGGGAGTCGGCGAGGGCCTTGAGACCGTGCTTGGAGGCGGCGTACGCGCTCCAGTCCGCGTGCGCGTGGAGCCCGGCGCCGGAGTTCACGAAGACGATGCTCGCGTGGGAGGCCCGCAGGGTCGGCAGCAGCAGCCGGGTGACCTCGGCCGGGGCGATCAGGTTCACGTTGAGCTGCTGGTGCCAGGTCTTGGGGCGCAGCTCGCCGACGGGGCCGAGGTCGACGATCCCGGCGATGTGCAGGAGCGAGTCGATCCGCTCGGGGACGGCCTGCTTCGAGAAGGCCCACGAGAGCCGGTCGGGGTCGGCGAGGTCGCCGACGAGGGCCCGCGCGCCCGGGTAGCGGTCGATGAGCTGCTTGCCGCGGCCGGCGTCGCGGGCGAGGAGGACGAGGTCGTCGCCGCGGGCGTGCAGTCGGGCCGCGACGGCGGCCCCGATGCCGGACCCGGCACCGGTGATCAGGTGAGTAGCCATACCGCCCATGCTCGCACCCTGAGCCTCCGCGCACGCCCCGGCCCCGGGGCGTGCGCGCGCAGGCGGGGCTGGCCCACCTCCGGTCAGGCGAGCCGGCCGAGGTCCGGGTCGGCGCTGATCACGAAGACGGCCGGTGCCCGGTGGCCCGTCGTCAGAGCCCGGCGGCTTCGCGCAGGGCGGCGGCGGTCTTCCCGGCGTCGTAGTCCGCCGGGACGCCCTCGACCAGGATGACCTCGCCCGCGATGTAGTCGGTGCGCAGCGGGAGGATCTCCTGGTAGGCGGCGGAGGCGTACCAGGCGCGGGCCCGCTCGATGTCCGGGAAGCCGACCATGACGACCGTGCCGGGGAAGGAGCCCTCCAGGACCTCGACCTCCTTGCCGTGAACGAGGAAGCGGCCCTCGAAGGGCTCCATGGTCGCCTGGATCTCCTCGATGTAGCGCAGGATGTCCTCGTTCACGGGCTCGGGGCGTATGTGGGCGATGGCGTACGCGGTCATGGTGGTCTCCCCGTTCAATCGGCCCGTGGGTTCGGGCTGTTGATCCGATACTGCCAGGGCGCGGTGCGGGAGGCGATGACCTGAGAGGTCATGCGGGGGCGGGGAGGTGCGGCCGGAAGGTGCGGCGGTAGGCGATCGGCGAGACGCCGAGGCTGGTCCGCATGTGCTGGCGCAGCGAGTTGGCGGAACCGAAGCCGGACCGGTGGGCGACGAGGTCGACGGCCAGATCGCTGGATTCCAGCAAGTGGCGGGCGACCTCAAGGCGTTGAGCGGTGAGCCACTGCACCGGGGTCATGCCGACCTCGTCGCGGAACCGCCGCGTGAAGGTGCGCAGGCTCATCCGGGCGTGCGCGGCGAGCTCGGTGAGGGTGATCGGTTCGGCGAGGCGTTCCAGGGCCCACGCCCGGGTGGAGGTGGTGGTGGCGACGGTGGGTTCGGGGACGGGCCGGTCGATGTACTGCGCCTGGCCGCCGTCGCGCCAGGGCGGTACGACGCACAGTCGCGCGGCCCGGTTGGCGACGGCGGTGCCGTGGTCCTGGCGGACGAGGTACAGGCAGAGGTCGACGCCCGCCGCGACACCGGCCGAGGTGAGGATGTCGCCGTCGTCGACGAAGAGCACGCCCTCGTCGAGCTTGACGCGCGGGAAGGCCCGCTGGAACTCCAGCGCCTTGAGCCAGTGCGTGGTGGCGGGCCGGCCGTCGAGCAGTCCGGCCGCGGCGAGGACGTAGGAGCCGGTGCAGATGGACACCAGCCGGGTGCCGGGCCTGATCAGGGCGATGGCCTCGGCGAGGGCGGGCGTCAGCGGGGCGCCCTGCGCGAGTTCGTCCATGGCGTGGGTCGGCGGGATGACCACCGTGTCGGCGGCGGCGAGCGCCTCGGGGCCCGCGCCGACGCCGACGGTGAAGCCCGCGTCGCTGCTCACCGGCAGCCCGTCGGCGGTGCAGACGGTCACCTCGTAGAGCGGCGTCCCGGCCTCGTCGTGGGCATTGCCGAAAACCCGGGAGGGGATGCCGAGCTCGAACGGGGGGACGCCTTCGAGGGCGAGTACGGCGACACGATGCATGGCCGAATCCTGTCAGATGGTGGCCGTCCGGCCACCACCACGGCCCCCTTCCCGCCCCGAAGCTGGTCGCACAGCAGCACCGACCTCAAGGAGAAACACATGCGCGCCGTCGTCGTCAGCCAGTGGGGCGGGCCCGAGGTACTCACCGAGACCGAGCTGGACCGCCCGGAGCCGGGCCTGACCGAGATCCTCGTCCGCGTCCGCGCCGCGGGCGTCAACCCGGTGGACTGGAAGACCAGGGCCAGCGGCGCCCTCATTCCCTGGGGGCCGGTTCCGATGGTCGGCTGGGACGTCTCCGGCACCGTCGAGGCGGTCGGCGGCGGGGTGACCCTCTTCCAGCCGGGCGACGAGGTCTTCGGGATGCCGCGCTTCCCGCACCAGGCGGGCGCGTACGCCGAGTACGTGACGGCACCCGCCCGGCACTTCGTCCGCAAGCCCGCGACCCTCGACCACATCGGTGCGGCCGCCCTCCCGCTGGCCGCGCTCACCGCGTACCAGTCGCTGGTGGACACCGCCGGCCTCACCGCCGGTCAGCGGGTGCTGATCCACGCCGCCGCCGGCGGGGTCGGCCACCTCGCGGTGCAGATCGCCAAGGCGTACGGGGCCCACGTGATCGGCACGGCCCGCGCGGGCAAGCACGAGCTGCTGCGCTCGCTGGGCGCGGACGAGGTGATCGACTACCGGTCCGTCGACTTCGCGGAGGTCACCGGCGACATCGACATCGTGCTCGACTGCGTCGGCGGGGACTACGGGCGGCGCTCGCTGAAGGTGCTGAAGCCCGGCGGCCGTCTGGTGACCCTGCCGGGCCCGGACGACGTACCGGCCGACGCGGAGGGCGTCCACACCGGCTGGACGGTGGTCGAGCCGGACTACGCGGGCCTGAAGGCCATCGCCGCACTCGTCTCGGCCGGGAAGCTCCGGCCGGTGATCGACACGGTGCTGCCGCTGGAGCAGGCCGCGAAGGCCCACGAGATCGGCGAACTGGGCCGGACCACCGGCAAGATCGTCCTGACGGTGGCCTGAGTTTCCGGGCCGGGCCGGGCCGGGCCGGGTCGGCCCGGCCCGCGGCTAGACGGCGGCCGCGGCGCGCGTCGTGGTGGCGATGGTGGCGGAGCCGACCACGCGCGTGCCGTCGTACAGCACGATCGCCTGGCCCGGGGCCACGCCGCGGACCGGCTCGGTGAAGGAGACGCGCAGTTCGCCGTCCACCAGTTCGGCGAAGACCTCGGTCTCGCCGCCGTGGGCGCGCAGCTGAGCGGTGTAGGTGCCCGGGGCGGCGGCCGTGGAGCCGCACCAGCGGGGACGGATCGCGGTGAGGCCGGTGACGTCGAGGGCCCGGGCGGGGCCGACGGTGACGGTGTTGGTCACCGGGGAGATGTCGAGGACGTAGCGCGGCTTGCCGTCGGCGGCGGGGTGGCCGATCCGCAGGCCCTTGCGTTGGCCGATGGTGAAGCCGAAGGCGCCGTCGTGGGTGCCGACCTTCTCGCCGGTCTCGTCGACGATGTCGCCTTCGGCCTTGCCGAGGCGGTTCGCGAGGAAGCCCTGGGTGTCTCCGTCGGCGATGAAGCAGATGTCGTGGCTGTCGGGCTTCTTCGCGACGGCCAGACCCCGCCGCTCGGCCTCGGCGCGGATCTCTTCCTTGGTGGTGAGGGTGTCACCGAGCGGGAAGAGGGCGTGGGCGAGCTGCTTCTCGTCGAGGACGCCGAGGACGTACGACTGGTCCTTGGCCATGTCGGAGGCGCGGTGCAGCTCGCGCGAGCCGTCCTCGTTCACGACGACGGTGGCGTAGTGGCCGGTGCAGACGGCGTCGAAGCCGAGGGCCAGGGCCTTGTCGAGCAGCGCCGCGAACTTGATCTTCTCGTTGCAGCGCAGGCAGGGGTTGGGGGTGCGCCCGGCCTCGTACTCGGCGATGAAGTCCTCGACGACGTCCTCGCGGAAGCGCTCGGCGAGGTCCCAGACGTAGAACGGGATGCCGATGACGTCGGCGGCGCGGCGGGCGTCGCGGGAGTCCTCGATGGTGCAGCAGCCGCGGGCGCCGGTCCGGAAGGACTGCGGATTCGCGGAGAGCGCGAGGTGGACGCCGGTCACGTCGTGCCCGGCTTCGACCGCGCGGGCCGCGGCGACGGCGGAGTCCACGCCGCCGGACATGGCGGCCAGGACGCGAAGGGGGCGGGGGGTGCGCGGCAGGTTCTCAGTCATAGCACCGTCCAGGGTACGGGGAACCGCGCGGGGTCACAGCGCGTTATCGGGTGCAGGGGGGTGGATCACATGATGCGCAAGGGCGAGAAGCACGCGGGGGGACCCGGTAAGGCTCCGGGGAAGACCCCGGGCAGGGCTCCGGGCAGGACCCGCAGGGCCGTGCTGTTCGGGGGGCTGGGGATCTTCACGGTGGCGGCGATCGCCGGCCGGGAGGAGATCCGACGCGCCTGGTGGCTGGTGCCGGGGGTGTCCAAGCCGCGCAAGGAGGGCGACCTCGACCATGCGGGGGCGCGCTGGACCGCGGCCTCGCCGGCGAACTGGCGGCTCGCCGACCGGCCGGACGACTACCGCGTGGACCGGATCGTCGTCCATGTCACGCAGGGCGGTTTCGAGTCCTCGGTGGATGCCTTCAAGAACCCCTGGCACAAGGCGTCGGCGCACTACATAGTCCGCCAGGACGGCCACATCGAGCAGATGGTGCGCGAGCTCGACGTCGCCTTCCACGCGGGCAACCGCTCGATGAACGAGCGCAGTGTCGGCATCGAGCACGTGGGCTTCGTGGACCGCCCGCAGGACTTCACGGACGCGATGTACGCGGCCTCGGCCCGACTCGCGGGCGACATCTGCCGCCGGTACGGCATACCGGCGGACCGCGCGCACATGGTCGGCCACTCCGAGGTCCCGGGCGCCGATCACACGGACCCGGGCCGCCACTGGGACTGGGACCGGTATCTGCGCCTCGTCCGGGAAGAGCTGCGCCGGTCCGGCGCTAGCTGAGGCCCGCCGTGCGGGCGCGGTCCACCGCCGGGCCGATGGCCGCGGCCAGGGCGGCGACGTCGGCCTTGGTGGAGGTGTGGCCGAGGGAGAAGCGCAGGGTGCCGCGGGCCAGCTGGGGGTCGGTGCCGGCGGCCAGCAGGACGTGGCTCGGCTGGGCCACGCCCGCGGTGCAGGCGGAGCCGGTGGAGCACTCGATGCCCTGGGCGTCGAGCAGGAGCAGCAGGGAGTCGCCCTCGCAGCCGGGGAAGCTGAAGTGCGCGTTGGCCGGGAGCCGGTCGTCGGGGTCTCCCCCGAGGACGGCGTCCGGCGCGGCCGCGCGGACGGCGGCGATGAGCTCGTCGCGCAGGGCGCCGATCTCGGTGGCGAACCGCTCGCGCCGCTCGGCGGCGAGGACGGCGGCCACCGCGAAGGCGGCGACGGCCGGGACGTCGAGGGTGCCGGAGCGGACGTGCCGTTCCTGACCGCCGCCGTGCAGGACGGGTACGGGGCTCTGGTCGCGACCGAGGAGCAGCGCGCCGATCCCGTACGGACCGCCGATCTTGTGGCCGCTGACGGTCAGGGCGGCGAGGCCGCTGTCGCCGAAGCGGACATCGAGCTGCCCGAAGGCCTGCACGGCGTCGGAGTGCAGGGGGATCGCGAACTCCGCCGCGACGGCGGCCAGTTCGTGGACCGGCATGACGGTGCCGATCTCATTGTTGGCCCACATGACGGTGGCCAGGGCCACATCGTCGGGGTTGCGTTCGGCGGCTTCCCGGAAGGCCTCGGGGTGCACGCGCCCGTAGCGGTCCACGGGCAGGTAGTCGACCTGCGCACCCTCGTGTTCGGCGAGCCAGTGGACCGCGTCGAGCACGGCGTGGTGCTCGACGGGGCTGCAGAGGATCCGGGTCCGGGCGGGATCGGCGTCGCGGCGGGCCCAGTAGAGGCCCTTGACGGCGAGGTTGTCGGCCTCGGTGCCCCCGGCGGTGAAGACCACCTCGCTCGGGCGGGCGCCGATCGCCTCGGCGAGGGCCTCGCGGGCCTCCTCGACGGTACGGCGGGCCCGGCGGCCGGCAGCGTGCAGGGAGGACGCGTTTCCCGTGGCCGCGAACTGCGCGGTCATCGCGGCAGCGGCCTCCGGCAGCATCGGCGTGGTGGCGGCGTGGTCGAGGTAGGCCATGATCCCCCGATTCTACGAGCCCGTCGGGCGGACCCGCGCCCGCCTCGGGCGCCGGGCGGGTGCCCGTCCGGCACCCGAGGCCCGTCCGACCGTGCGGCCGGGCCCGCTGGGCGCCCCCGGGCGCCCTTCGGACGGAGTCCGGCGGGCGCCCCGCGGGTGTGTCAGGTCTGGCGCGGGGCGCGGGCCAGCTGGCGGGACTGGGCCACCAGGTGGTCCGCGGAATCCCAGACCTCGGCGTCCTCCTCCAGGAAGCCCCCGGCCAGGTTGCGGGTGGTGATGGCGACCCGGAGCGGGCCCGGCGCCGGACGGCGGCGGATGTGTGTGGTCAGTTCCACCGTCGGGGTCCAGCCCATCAGGCCGAGGTCGAAGGAGGTCGGCGGCAGCGCGTCCACCACCAGCAGCATGGACAGCGGGTCGGCGTCACGGCCGTCGGCCAGCTCGAACCAGGCCCGCATCTCCCCCTTGCCCGAGGGCGCGCCGACGGCCCATCCCGCGGTCGCCGGGTCCAGGCGCAGCCGGAGCCGGTCCACGATCGCGGAGCTGCCCGGGATCGGGGCCGGGCCGGCCTCGGTGCCGAGGCACTCCTCGTACGCGGGCATGACCGGCGGCCGGGCCGTCGTGCGCACGTCGTCCGGCAGGGCGCCGAGGTCTCCGTAGGAGGCGAGGACGCGGATCCGCTCGATCTCGGCGCCGTTCTCGTCGTACTGGAACAGCGAGGCCTGGCCGGTGGAGAGGGTGCGGCCGGCGCGTACGACCTGGGTACGGATCACGGCGGGGCCGGGTGTGGAGGAGGTCAGGTAGTGCGCGGAGACGGTGAAGGGGTCCGGATGCGGCAGGGCCGCCGACAGGGCCCGGCCGACCAGGGCCAGCAGATAGCCGCCGTTGACGGCGGTGATGATGGTCCAGTCGGCGGACAGCTCCGCGTCGTACACCCCGGGCTCGCCGGCGCGAGGGACGAGGGCGGTGTCGCGGTCGAACTCGCTGTCGCCGATGGACGCCTGGGTCGTTGCGTGTGACATAAAAACGACGGTACACCGAGGCGCTACTAAGCGGTAGCTTTCTCCCGTCACGGGCTCGCCTACGGCTCTTCGGCCACCGAGGAACGGCGGTTCCAGGCCAGCGGCGCCCGCCAGTGGTAGCGCATGGCGAGCAGCCGCAGCACGAACGTGGTGACGATCGCGAGGCCGGTGGTGAAGGCGTTCAGGACGTCCAGGCCGATGAAGACGGCGACCATCGAGGCGCCGATGACGGCGGGGACGGCGTACATCTCCCGGTCACGCAGCAGCGACGGCACCTCGTTGACGAGGACGTCGCGCAGTACGCCGCCGCCGACGGCCGTGGCCAGACCGAGCGCGGCGGACGCGGTGAGGCCGAGGCCGTACTCGTACGCCTTGGTCGTGCCCGTCACACAGAACAGCCCGAGTCCGGCCGCGTCGAAGACGTTGATGGCGCGGTTGATCCGCTGCACCTCGGGATGCAGGAAGAAGACGATCGCGGCGGCTATCAGCGGGGTGAGGAAGAAGCTGAGCTCGCCGAAGGCGGCCGGCGGGACGGCCCCGATGACGAGGTCGCGGAAGAGACCGCCGCCGAGGGCTGTCACCAGGGCGAGGACGGCGACGCCGAAGACGTCGAAGTTCTTGCGGACGGCGAGGAGCGCGCCTGCGGTGGCGAAGACGAAGATGCCGGCGAGGTCCAGGGCATGCTGGATCCCGGGCGGGAAGAGATCGTGGAGCACCGGGCCATTCTCGCCCGGCGGCGGGCCGGTTCGGCTCGCGCCGGGCTGCTCGGGGCTCCGGCCCTGCGGCTGAGCGGCTGGCAACGGGCTGCCGGGGGCTCCGGCGGCGGGCGGGTGCGGCTCCAAGACCCGGGGCTCCGCCCCGGACCCCACCGCCCCGGACCCCACCGCCCCGGACCCCACCGCCCCGAACGCCGGCGGGGCCGGCCGGTGCCCTCCGGCCGGGCCGGGTGGGGCGTACCGGCGGGCCGGGCCAGGTGGGGGTACCCGCGGGCCGGCTGGATGGGGGGTGCCTGCGGCCGGGCCAGGTGCGGGGTGCCGGCGGGCCGGCCAGGTGCGGGGTGCCTGCGGGCCGGGCCAGGTGCGGGGTGCCTGCGGGCCGGCCAGGGTTCCGCAGTCCCGGCGCCGCCCGGTGTGGGGCGGGCGGCGCCGGGGTGCGGCTTTCGGCCGCTACTCCGAAACCGTCGCCACCGCGTCCGCCGCGCCCGGCAGGGGCTGGTCGCCCGGCGCCTGGTCGGGGGCGTTCTCCGGGTGGTGGCAGGCCACCTGGTGGCCCGTCTTGAGGGCCAGCATCGGGGGCTCCTGCGTCGTGCAGATCTGCGTCGCCTTCCAGCACCGCGTGTGGAAGCGGCACCCGCTCGGCGGCGAGATCGGCGACGGCACGTCGCCCTTGAGCAGGATGCGCCCGCTCTTCGCCCCGCGCCGCCGAGGGTCGGGCACCGGCACGGCCGACATCAGCGCCGTGGTGTACGGGTGCATCGGCGCCTCGTACAGCGACTTCCGGTCGGCCAGCTCGACGATCTTGCCCAGGTACATCACCGCGATGCGGTCCGAGACGTGCCGGATGACCGACAGGTCGTGCGCGATGATCACGTAGGTGAGGCCGAGCTCCTGCTGGAGGTCGTCCAGCAGGTTGACCACCTGGGCCTGGATGGACACGTCCAGCGCGGAGACGGGCTCGTCCGCGACCACCAGCTTCGGGTTCAGCGCCAGCGCCCGCGCGATGCCGATGCGCTGGCGCTGGCCGCCCGAGAACTCGTGCGGGTAGCGGTTGTAGTGCTCGGGGTTGAGGCCCACCAGCGACAGCAGCCGCTGCACCTCCGCCTTGAGCCCGCCCTCCGGGGTGACCTTCTGGAGCTTGAACGGGGCGCTGACGATGGTGCCCACCGTGTGGCGCGGGTTCAGCGAGCCGTACGGGTCCTGGAAGATCATCTGCACGTCGCGGCGCAGCGGCCGCATGCCCGCCACGCCCAGGTGCGTGATGTCCTTGCCCTCGAACTCGATGGTGCCGCCGGTCGGTTCGAGCAGCCGGGTGATCAGGCGGCCCATGGTCGACTTGCCGCAGCCGGACTCGCCGACGATGCCGAGGGTCTCACCCTGCCGGACGTCGAAGTCGATGCCGTCGACGGCCTTGACCGCGCCGGCCTGCCGCCGCAGCAGCCCCTTGTGGATCGGGAAGTGCTTGACCAGTCCGGTCACCTTGAGCAGCGGCTTCGGCGAGTCACCGGCCTGCGCGGGAATGGCGGCCGTTTCCGTCTTCTTGATGTCGGTCACAGCTTCGGCGCAATCTCTTCGGTCCAGATCCGGTTCCGCTCTTCCTGCGGCATGTGGCAGGCGGACCAGTGGCGGGTGCCGTCCTCCGTGAGCTCGGGCCGTACCGTGCGGGTCACATTGCCCTTGGGCACGTCGGCGTACGGGCAGCGCGGGTTGAAGGCACAGCCGCTGGGGATGTTGATGAGGCTGGGCGGCGAGCCCTTGACCGGGATGAGGCGCTCGGTCTGGTCCCGGTCGATGCGCGGCATCGACCCCAGCAGGCCCCAGGTGTAGGGGTGGCGGGGCTCGTAGAAGACCTTCTCCGCCGTGCCCCGCTCGACGCACCGGCCGCCGTACATCACGAGGAGTTCGTCGGCCATCTCCGCGACCACGCCGAGGTCGTGCGTGATCATGATGACCGCGGAACCGAATTCCTTCTGCAGGTCCCGGATGAGGTCGAGGATCTGCGCCTGGACGGTGACGTCCAGCGCCGTCGTCGGCTCGTCCGCGATGAGCAGTTCGGGGTTGTTGACCAGCGCCATCGCGATCATCGCGCGCTGGCGCATACCGCCGGAGAACTCATGCGGGTAGCTGTCGACCCGCTTGTGCGGCTCCGGGATGCCGACGCGGTCCAGCAGGTCGACGGCCCGCTTGCGGGCGGCCTTCTTGTCGACCTTGTTGTGGACCCGGTACGCCTCCGCGATCTGCTTGCCGACGGTGAAGTACGGGTGCATCGCGGACAGCGGGTCCTGGAAGATCATCGCGATCTCCCGGCCGCGCAGCTTGCGCACCTCCTCCTCGGGCGAGGACAGCAGCTCCTTGCCGTCCAGCCAGATCTCGCCGGAGATCCGGGCCCGCTGGCGGCCGTACTGGCCGACGCGGTGCAGGCCCATGATGCCCAGCGAGGTGACCGACTTGCCGGAGCCCGACTCGCCCACGATGCCGAGGGTCTTGCCCTTCTCCAGCGTGAAGGAGAGTCCGTCGACGGACTTGACCAGGCCGTCCTCGGTGGGGAAGTGCACCTTGAGGTCGCGGACTTCGAGGAAGGCCGTGGAGGGCACGGTGCCGTCGACGGGCTCGTTCAGAGCTCCGGTCTTGGTCAGATCGGTCATGACAGCCTCACTCGAGGGTCGATCACCGCGTACAGGAGGTCAACGATGAGGTTCGCCGCGACGACGAAGAAGGCGGAGATCAGGGTGATGCCCAAAATGACCGGCAGGTCGTGGTCGCTGATGGCGCGTACGGCGTTGTAGCCGAGACCGTGCAGCGAGAACGTGTACTCGGTGAGCACCGCGCCGCCCATCAGGGCCCCGAGGTCCAGGCCGAGGACGGTGAGGATCGGCGTCATCGTCGAGCGCATGGCGTGCTTGCCGATGACGACGGGTTCCGTCAGGCCCTTGGCGCGGGCGGTGCGGATGTAGTCCTCATTGAGGACTTCGAGCATCGTCGCGCGGGTGAGCCGCGCGTACATCGCCGCGTAGAGGAAGGCGAGCGAGACCCACGGCAGGACCATGCCGTTGAACCACTTGCCGGGATCGTCGGCGAACGTCGCCTCGGGGCGCCCGAACCAGCCGAGCTGGTCCGAGAAGAGGGCGATGACGAGCATGCCCGTGAAGTAGATCGGGAGGGAGACGCCGGCGAGGGCGACGCCCATCGCCGAGCGGTCCAGGACGGTGCCGCGCTTGAGGGCGGAGGTGACGCCTGTGGCGACACCGCCGAAGACCCAGAGCACGACGGCGCCCGCGGCGAGCGAGAGCGTGACCGGGACCCAGTCCAGCAGCAGCGGCCACACCTCCTGCTCGGTCTTGAAGGAGTAGCCGAAGCAGGGCGCGGCGCATTGCGTGATGTCGGAGCCGTTGGCGTACGTGCGACCCGCCACCAGCCCGACGACGAACTTGCCGAACTGGACGAGGATCGGGTCGTCGAGACCCATCTTCTGCCGGATGCCCTCGATGGCGGCGGGGTCGGACTGCTTGCCGACGAAGTACAGCGCCGGATCCGTCCCGATCATCTTCGGGAAGAGGAAGAAGATTCCGAAGGTCACCAGCGAGATGACCAACAGCATGACGATGACGGCGAAGATCCGTCGGATGAGATATGCAAGCACTGCGCTCGGCCTGGCTGCGGCCCGGGGGCGCCCTCTTCTGGAGAGCGCCCCCAAGCCGCAACCGCGGCCATCACCTGCCCTTCGTGCCTAGCGGGTGTGGCACTGGAACACTGGAAGTGGAACTGAACCGGTCTGGTGAGCGGTTACTTGACGACGCCCAGGGAGGCGTAGTCATACCGGCCGTTGTAGGCGTCGGAGGTGTAGGCGTTCGTCAGCCGGCTGCTGCGCCAGGTGATCGTCTTGTCGTAGACGAAGGGCAGGTAGACCGCGGCCTCGGAGACCTTCTGGTTCATCTGCTTGTAGATCTCGCCGGCCTTGTCCGGGTCGGTCTCCGCGATGGCCTGGTCGAACAGGCTGTTGACCGCCGGGTCGTTCAGCTCGGAGAAGTTGTTGTTACCGCTCTGCAGGATGAAGCGGCCGTCGACCAGCGGCTGGGAGAAGCCCTGACCGGTCGGGAAGTCGGCGCCCCAGCCCATGATGATGATGCCGTAGCCCTTGTCCTTGACGACCTTGGGCGAACCGATGATGCCGGAGGTCTGGGCGCCGTCGAACTGGTCGACGTTGGCCTCGATGCCGACCTGCTTCAGGGCGTTCTGCAGCGAGACGGCGGTGGCGACCTCGACCGGCTTGTTGTTGCGGACCGCGATGGTGGTCTTGAAACCGTCCGGCTTGCCGCAGGCCTTGAGGTGCTCCTTGGCCTTCTCGACGTTCGGCTTGCCGTCGTTCTTCAGGACCTCGTACGGGTCGTACTTGGCGTCGGAGCCCTTGATGCCCAGCGGGAGCATGTTGGGGGCGATGTCACCACCGGCCTGCGGGCCGCCGCGGGCCGTCTGCAGGGACTTCTTGTCGGCCGCGTAGATGATGGCCTTGCGGCAGTCGATGTTGTCGAACGGCGCGACGGTCTGCGGGAAGACGGCGTACCGGATGAAGCCGGTCTGGCCGTTGTCGAGGTTGCCCTTGTGGTCCTTCAGCGCGGTGGAGCGGGCCGCCTGGCCGATGCCCGTCGCGTTGATGTCGAGGTCGAACTCGCCGTTCATCAGGCGCTTGTCCATGTCATCCGCGTTCGCCATGAACGTGACGGAGATGGTGTCCGGGAGCGCCTTGCGGATGGTGTCCGACTCGGGCTTGTAGTGCTCGTTGCGCGAGAGCTTCATGCTCTTGTTGGGCTCGTACGAGTCGATCTTGTACGGGCCGTTGGAGAAGGGCTTCAGGCCGTACTTGGCCGCGGTGTCCTTCTCCTGCTTGACCGGGCTCGCCGCCGGCATCGCCAGCATCTGCTCGAAGTCACCGTTGGGCTGCGGCAGCTTGAAGATGATGGTCTTCGCGTCCGGGGTCTCGATCGCCTTGAGGCCGAGCTTGTCCGGGCTGGGGTCCTTGTACGGGCCCGGGTACTCGCTCTTCGGGTCGAGGACCTGCATCAGGTAGACCGGGCCGCCGGAGATGACGTCCTGGGCCCAGGTGCGCTGGATGCCGTACTTCACGTCCTGGGCGGTGACGGGGGTGCCGTCCTCCCAGGTCACGTTGTCCTTGAGGGTGTACTTGTACGTCTTGCCGCCGTCACTGATCTCCGCCTTGGCGGTGGCCAGGTCGGGGACGAGCTCGGTGCTCTCGGTGCCCGGAGCGGGCTTGAAGCTGATCAGCTGGCGGGCGTAGTAGCGGGAGAAGTCCCACATGAAGCCGTAGTAGCCGCGCTGCGGGTCCCACGAGTCGGCTTCCTGGGTGCCGACGAACTTGAGCTCGCCGCCCTTCTTGTCGGACGGGTTGGCGACCTTGCCTATGCCGGCGTTGAAGCCGCTGCCGGCGCCGGCCTTCTTGTCGTCCGTCGTCTCTCCGCCGCCACAGGCGGTCGCGGTCAGCATGGCCGCGAGCACGACGGCCGTGCCAGCGGCAAGCCTGCGCTTCGACGTGCGATGGGTAGTCACGATGCTCGCAACCCTCCGTTGTAGTTCCGGTGTGTTCCGGCTCCGGGCTCGAAGCCCCGGGCCGGTGAAACGTTTGCTCCCGCGGTCGCTAGCGGGAGCCCTTCGGGTCGAGGGCGTCACGGACGCCGTCGCCGAAGAGGTTGAAGGCCAGCACGGTGATGAAGATCGCCACGCCGGGGAAGATCATGAAGAGCGGATCGTCCTCGTAGGTCCGCACGGCCGTGGAGAGCGTCTCTCCCCAGGACGGTGTGGGCGGCTTGACGCCGACTCCGAGGAAGCTCAGGGCGGCCTCGGTCAGCACGTTGGTGGGGATCATCAGCGTCGAGTAGACGGTGATCGGCGCCACCAGGTTCGGAAGAAGTTCGCGGAAGAGGATGTACATGCGGCCCGCACCGAGGCTGCGCGCGGCTTCGACGTACTCCCGTTCGCGCAGGGACAGGGTCTGCCCGCGGACGATGCGGCCGATGTACGGCCAGCCGAAGAAGCCGATGACCAGCACCAGTACGGCGATCCGCAGGCCGGATCCCTCGAAGCCCCAGAGCTCGTTGGGGATGACGGAGACCAGCGCGATGATGAAGAGCAGCTGCGGGAAGGCCAGCAGCAGGTCCATGACGCGGCTGATGGCCGCGTCGACCCAGCCGCCGAAGTAGCCGGCGATGATGCCGAAGAAGGTCCCCAGCGACACCGCCACGAAGGCGGACAGGAAGGCCACCAGCAGCGAGATGCGGGCGCCGTAGACGATCCGGCTGAAGACGTCGCGGCCGTTGACCGGCTCGACGCCCAGCAGGAAGTCCTTGCTGATGCCGCCCCAGTCGCCGGCCGGCAGGCCGAGCAGCGGGTCCAGCAGGTCCTCGTGCAACTCCTCCGGCGGGTGGCCGAAGGCCTTGACGATCAGCGGCGCGAAGATCGCGACGATGATCAGCAGGAGCACGATGACACCGCCGGCGAGGGCGACCTTGTCGCGCTTGAGCCTCAGCCAGGCGATCTGCCACGGCGAGCGTCCCTCGATCGCCTTCTGCGGGAGTTCGGGGGCGGCCACGGCTGCGGGCTCGGCCGCGCTGGTGTCGTGCAGTGGTGCCGTCATCGTGCTGGGGACCCCTCTCGGCCGACGGTGGCCGGCCCATGCCCGCCGCTGTGGCGGCTTGGTTCTATCGGCGTCACTGATGGTGCGATTGGCGCGAAACGCGCCTGAAGTGCACGGGAAGAGCTGGTGATCGTGTGGTTGACCGGCCTTCGGTGGGGGGAGTCTTCAACGGCCTCTCGATCGCCCGCCAGACCTGCCGGTGATGTGATGCGCAACCGTGATCTGCGTCGCCACCTTCCGTTATCCGAACCGTGTGCTCTGTTGAGCGGTGAAACACCGCCCGTTCGGCGCGGAACGGACATCGGTCCCAACTGCCATTTCCGGAGCGCTTCTTGGTCGGAGTCGGCTGATATGCCGAAGGCCGCACCGATCGGATTCGGTGCGGCCTTCGAGACGGATGTCTCACTATGTGAATGCCCGGGATACGCCGGGGAAGCGCCCGGGGAAGCACTCAACCAACGGTCAGTACGCCGGCGCCTGGCCCTCGCGGTCGTAGAAGGGGCGGGTCTGCGCGCGCAGCCACATCGCGACGGGATCGTGCTCGTCCGCCAGCGCGACCGTGCACACCGGGACGCCCTCGGGGACCACGCCGACCGACTGGCGCATCATCTCCCGTACGGATTCCAGCGCGGGCGCGGAGGCGTCGTACAGGTCGAGCCCCACCGCGAGGTACGGCGACCCGAGCGCGGGCTGCACCCAGGCCCGGCGCAACGACCGGACGGCGGGCGTGCGGTGGGCGTGCTGGGTCAACAGCCCGTAGAACTGCGGGAGCTCGATGGCCGGCTCGGACAGCCGCAGCGGCCCGGCCGGCATCCGGTCCAGGCCGGTCGCGATGCGGCGCAGGTCGGCCCAGGGGACGCCGAGGCCACCGCCCTGGGCGTGCGGGTTGAGCCACAGGCCCCAGCGGTCCGGGTAGAGGGCGCGGGCGACGTCCCGGCCGGTGACGACCTCGTAGCCCCGGTTCCAGCCGCTGGCGGCCAGTTCCTGCGGGGAGGTGACGCAGGGCGCGTACCCGAGGCTCTCGACCTCCATGCCGCCGTACTGGGCGTCCGGGGAGCCCGGCTGCCCCTGCCACAGCAGCATCCACAGCCGGCCCTCGGCGAGGGCGTGCAGAAGTGACTCATAGCTCTCATAGCGCCCGGGAGTCACCTGGCGCAGCATGTGCTCGACCTGCCCGGCCGCGGCCGTGCCTGACGCACTCACCCGGTACCCCTCTTCGTCCGCCCGTCGTCCACGCGTACCCGGGCCACGCGTGCGGCCGGAGACGTCACCAGCTTAGGGGGTGGCCTGCCGATCGGGCCGGATCAGGGAGCCACCTCCGGTGCCATCGGCCCTCCCCCGGCCCCGGGGGGCCGAGGGGAAGACCGCGAGGCCGGGGAGGGAGTCGGTGCGAAGACGCCGCCCGGGGCCGACCCCGATGCGGGGAGCCCGCGTGCCCGACGGCGTCGGGCACGCGGGCGGGAGTTCGCGGACCCGGCCTGCGGAAGGCGGGTCTACGAAGGTGGCCTACGGAAGGCGGGGCTACGGAAGCCGGGTCTACGGAAGGTAGAAGGGCCGCACGCGCTCGCCGATCCAGTCGGTCATCGGGTCCTGCGCGGCGTCCAGGAGGATCAACTGCACGGGCCACGGCGGCGGAACCCTGGTCATGGCCCGGCCGAGGGCCTCCATCGGCGCGTTGCGCGCCTCAGGCTCCCATCCCAGCAGCCGGACACCGATGAACAGCTGCGGCGCCCCGCCCTCGACGCTGGCGAGGCAGCGGTACCCGGCCGCGACCACGCCGCAGGCCCGGAACTCCTCGGCCGCGGCGGCCAGGAAGTCCACCGGGTCCTCCTGCCAGTCGGGCTCGTACAGCCGGACGCGGCCGCCGGTGGCCGGACCGTCGAGCCCGGCCCCGCCGGCGCGGCACAGCTCGGCGACGGCGGGCGGGGGCAGCGGGACGCCGACCGCGCCCTCGGGGTTCACCGCGATGCCGAGCTGCGGGGGCAGGCCGCGGGCGAACTCCACGGCGGGGGCGACGGCGAAGTCCATCCCGGGTCCGGCGCAGGCGAGGAACTGGGCCTCGGAGCTGTACACCGGGACGTACGCCGCCCCGCCGATGTCCATCGTGGGCAGGCTGAGGCTCGCGGCGTCGGGGCCGCCACCGCCCGGCAGCGGAACCCAGACCTGGCTGCGCCCGAGCACCTCCAGGATCCGCGCCCCCGCGTCCGGCTGCCCCAGCGCCGCCCCGAGCACCTGCTCCAGCTCATTCCCCGGCCAGCCGCTGCCTTGCATGTGCCGTTGCCTCCGTTGGTTCCGCGATGTGTCGTGCCGAGGCTAACGGGCCCCGGGCCGCGGCCCCGCTGCTGGGGCTCCGCTGCTGGGGCTCCGGCCAGACCCAGCCGGGCTCCGCCCGGACCGGCACCCGGCAGCAGCACTCAGGCGTGGAACACGATGCGGGTCACGGCGGCGGCCGAGCGGCGGTCCAGCAGGACCACCGAGGCGCAGCCCGCCGGCGGCCGGCCGGCCTCCGCGTCGCGCAGCAGGCGGGTCACCGCCCCCCGGTGCCGGGCGAAGGCGTACGCGGAGACGCGCCGGCCGCGCGCCGCCTGCCCGGACAGGGCCTCCTCGGGGCTGCTGTCCAGGAGCAGCAGGTGCAGCGCCCGGCCGCGGCGGCGCGCCGCCGCGGCGAGGAGGCCCCGTACCCAGCTCTGCGTACCGCAGTCGTGGACGACCACGGAGGCGCCGGAACGCAGGGTGCGCCACAGTCCCCGGTAGTGCGCGGCGCGGACCAGCGGCCGGTACACGGCGTACGGGAGCGCCGCCGGCATCCGGCGCTCCCAGCGCTCGCGCACGTCCTGGGAGTCGATGCCCCCGCCCGCCGCGGCCCGCTTGATCAGCGTGCTCTTGCCGCCGCCCGGCAGGCCGGACACCACCACGATGTCCCCCTCGGCGAAGGTGAGGTGCTGCGGTACGCGGATCCCCGGTCCGCGCAGGTCCCGCACCCGGGCGCGGCCTTCCTCCGGAACGGCCTCGGGCGCGCGCACACCGCACTGCGCCGGGACCCCGTCCACGGTTCCCGCCGCCGCCACTACTCCGAATCTCCGCACAGTGATCGCCTCCCCCGATTCGGGCCGCCAGGACCCTTGCCCACTGAGTGTAAAGAGACGGTAATCCCGCGGCCCCCGGTTCCGGTCCGGCCGCCCGACGCCCGCGCCGGTGTCCGCGCCGTTGTGCGCCCCGGTGTCCGTACCTCTTCCGGGCCCGCACACCCGGTCCTCACCGAGGCGTGCAATGATGTGCGCCATCTGGACCAACTGCATACCGGCCGCTTGAATCCGCGCGGGAGAGTCCCGGCACGCCGCAAGGCCGTGCCCGGGCGCCGAAGGAGCAAGTACCTCCCTTGAATCTCTCAGGCCCCGTACCGCGTGGATGAGGCAGATCTGAAAAGCGAGCCGCGCCGCCGTCCGTGGGGCGCGCGCTCCACCCAAGGTGCAAGTCGGGCTTCCCCGGTGATCGAAAGATCGGGGGAACTCCCGGCGAACCTCTCAGGTTCCGATGACAGATGGGGAGGAACGTCCTCGTCATGTCATGTCGATGCCCTGGGACCCGGGAGCCACACCCATGAGCACTGCCCCCCGTCTGACCGCCCTCGATGCGCTGCACCGTTCCCTCGGTGCGACCATGACCGATTTCGCGGGCTGGGACATGCCGCTGCGGTACGCGAGCGAGCGCGACGAGCACAACGCCGTCCGCACCAAGGCCGGTCTCTTCGACCTGTCCCACATGGGCGAGATCACGCTGACCGGCCCGGAGGCCGTCAAGGCCCTGGACTACGCGCTGGTCGGCAACATCTCCACCGTCGGCGTCGGCCGCGCCCGCTACACGCACATCTGCCAGGCCGACGGCGGCATCCTCGACGACCTGATCGTCTACCGGCTGGGCGAGACCGAGTACATGGTCGTCGCCAACGCCTCCAACGCCCAGGTCGTCCTCGACGCGCTGACCGAGCGCGCCGCCGGCTTCGACACCGAGGTCCGCGACGACCGCGACGCCTACGCGCTGCTCGCGGTGCAGGGCCCGGAGTCCCCCGGCATCCTCGCCTCGCTCACCGACGCCGACCTGGACGGTCTCAAGTACTACGCGGGCCTGCCGGGCACGGTGGCCGGGGTGCCCGCGCTGATCGCGCGTACGGGCTACACCGGCGAGGACGGCTTCGAGCTGTTCGTCGCCCCGGAGCACGCCGTGGAGCTGTGGCAGGCGCTGACCAAGGCGGGCGAGGGCGTGGGCCTGGTCCCGGCCGGTCTCTCCTGCCGCGACACGCTGCGCCTGGAGGCGGGCATGCCGCTGTACGGGCACGAGCTGAGCACCTCCCTCACCCCGTTCGACGCGGGCCTGGGCCGGGTCGTGAAGTTCGAGAAGGAGGGCGACTTCGTCGGCCGCGCCGCGCTGGAGGCCGCCGCCGAGCGCGCCGCCACCAACCCGCCGCGCAAGCTGATCGGCCTGATCGCCGAGGGCCGCCGTGTGCCGCGCGCCGGCTTCCCCGTCGTGGCCGACGGCCAGGTCATCGGCGAGGTCACCTCCGGCGCCCCGTCCCCGACGCTGGGCAAGCCGATCGCGATGGCGTACGTGGACGCGGCGCACGCCGCGCCCGGCACCTCCGGCGTCGGCGTCGACATTCGCGGTACGCATGAGCCGTACGAGGTCGTGGCCCTGCCGTTCTACAAGCGGCAGAAGTAGTCCCACAGCCGTTCCGCTCACGACCTCTGCCGTACGGGCACCCGTACGGCACCGTCTCAGTACCCAAGACCGCAGTTCGTATCCACTCCCCCGCATCCAGGAGAATCAGGCCATGAGCAACCCCCAGCAGCTGCGCTACACCAAGGAGCACGAGTGGCTGTCGGACGCCGAGGGCGGCGTCGCGACGGTCGGCATCACGGAGTTCGCGGCCACCGCGCTCGGTGACGTCGTCTACGCCCAGCTCCCCGAGGTCGGCTCCGCCGTGACCGAGGGCGAGACCTGCGGCGAGCTGGAGTCGACCAAGTCGGTCAGCGACCTGTACTCCCCCGTCACCGGTGAGGTCGTCGAGGCCAACCAGGACGTCGTGGACGACCCGTCGCTCGTGAACACGGCGCCGTTCGAGGGGGGCTGGCTGTTCAAGGTGCGCGTCGCGCAGGAGCCGAGCGATGTGCTCACCGCCGAGGAGTACGCCGCGCTCACCCACTCCGACAACTGAAACCCCAGGGGATCTCGATGTCTGTACTGAACACCCCCCTCCACGAGCTCGACCCGGACGTCGCCGCCGCCGTCGACGCCGAGCTCGTACGCCAGCAGTCGACCCTGGAAATGATCGCGTCGGAGAACTTCGCTCCGGTCGCCGTCATGGAGGCCCAGGGCTCGGTCCTGACCAACAAGTACGCCGAGGGTTACCCGGGCCGTCGCTACTACGGCGGCTGCGAGCACGTCGACGTGGTCGAGCAGATCGCGATCGACCGCGTCAAGGCGCTCTTCGGTGCCGAGCACGCGAACGTGCAGCCCCACTCGGGCGCGCAGGCCAACGCCGCCGCGATGTTCGCGCTGCTGAAGCCGGGCGACACGATCATGGGCCTGAACCTGGCCCACGGCGGTCACCTGACCCACGGCATGAAGATCAACTTCTCCGGCAAGCTCTACAACGTGGTTCCGTACCACGTCGACGAGACCGGACAGGTCGACATGGCCGAGGTCGAGCGCCTCGCCAAGGAGTCCAAGCCGCAGCTGATCGTCGCCGGCTGGTCCGCCTACCCGCGCCAGCTGGACTTCGCCGCCTTCCGGCGGATCGCGGACGAGGTCGGCGCGTACCTGATGGTCGACATGGCCCACTTCGCCGGCCTGGTCGCCGCGGGTCTGCACCCGAACCCGGTGCCGCACGCCCACGTCGTCACCACCACCACGCACAAGACCCTCGGCGGTCCGCGCGGCGGCGTCATCCTGTCGACGCAGGAGCTGGCCAAGAAGATCAACTCCGCGGTCTTCCCGGGTCAGCAGGGCGGCCCGCTGGAGCACGTCATCGCGGCCAAGGCGGTCTCCTTCAAGATCGCGGCCTCGGAGGACTTCAAGGAGCGCCAGGTGCGCACCCTGGAGGGCGCCAGGATCATCGCCGAGCGCCTGGTGCAGCCGGACGTCACCGAGGTCGGCGTCTCCGTCCTGTCGGGCGGTACGGACGTCCACCTGGTCCTCGTGGACCTGCGCAACTCCGAGCTGGACGGCCAGCAGGCCGAGGACCGCCTCCACGAGATCGGCATCACGGTCAACCGGAACGCGATCCCGAACGACCCGCGGCCGCCGATGGTGACCTCGGGCCTGCGGATCGGTACGCCGGCGCTCGCCACGCGCGGTTTCGGCGCCGAGGACTTCACCGAGGTCGCGGAGATCATCGCGGCCGCGCTGAAGCCGGCGTACGACGGGGAGAGCCTCAAGGCGCGCGTCTCCGCCCTCGCCGCGAAGTTCCCGCTGTACCCGTCGCTCTGAGCCACGGCTAGGGAGGGCCCGGCCTGGCTGTGCGCGGGGCCGGGCCTTTCTCTTGGCGCGAGGCGGGCGCCGCCCCGATCGCCGCGCGAGCACTGTCCACCGAGGGCGGGGCAGCCCACCGGGCCGATGCACCGCGCGGTGGGGAGGGGCAGCCCCTTCGCGGGTCTGCCCCTCCCCATCCGGGCCGGGACGGAGGCGCGGACGCCGCACACGGCGCACCGCGCACCGCGCACCGGAACGTGACCCGCCCCACACCCGGCCCGCCCGCAGCCCCTCTCCGCCTTGTCGGGCGGACGAATCGTTCATCTCCACGCGTTACGCTCACCTGTCGGACAAAATCCGAACAATCTGCCTCAACGCCCTCCCGCACCCTCCCACCCCACGAGCAGACAAGGGAGTCCGCCAGTGGCCATCTCCGTCTTCGATCTCTTCTCCATCGGCATCGGTCCCTCCTCCTCCCACACGGTCGGCCCGATGCGCGCGGCGCGCATGTTCGTGATGCGGCTGAAGAAAGACGGGGTCCTCGCCCAGACCGCGTCCGTCCGCGCGGAACTGTTCGGTTCCCTCGGGGCGACCGGCCACGGCCACGGCACTCCCAAGGCGGTGCTGCTGGGCCTGGAGGGTCACTCCCCGCGCACGGTGAACGTGGAGACGGCCGATGACGAGGTGGAACGCATCCGCCGGACCGGCCGCCTGCGGCTCCTCGGCACGGAGATAGGCGATGTCCACGAGATCGCCTTCGACGAGCCGAACCAGCTGATCCTCCACCGCCGGCGCTCCCTGCCGTACCACGCCAACGGCATGACGCTCTTCGCGTACGACGAGGCCGGCGCCCCGCTGCTGGAGAAGACCTACTACTCGGTCGGCGGCGGTTTCGTCGTGGACGAGGACGCGGTCGGCGAGGACCGGATCAAGCTCGACGACACCGAGCTGAAGTACCCCTTCCGCTCCGGCGACGAGATGCTCCGCCTCGCGAACGAGACCGGCCTGTCCATCTCCTCCCTGATGCTGGAGAACGAGAAGGCCTGGCGCACGGAGGAGGAGATCCGCGAGGGCCTCCTGGAGATCTGGCGCGTCATGCAGGCCTGCGTCGCGCGCGGCATGTCCACCGAGGGCATCCTCCCCGGTGGCCTGCGCGTCAAGCGCCGGGCCGCCTCCACGGCGCGCCAGCTGCGCACCGAGGGCGACCCGATGATGCACCGCAGCGAGTGGGCGACGATCTACGCCATGGCGGTCAACGAGGAGAACGCGGCGGGCGGCCGCGTCGTCACCGCGCCCACGAACGGCGCGGCGGGCGTCCTGCCGGCGGTGCTGCACTACTACATGAACTTCGTGCCGGGCGCGGACGAGGACGGCGTGGTCCGCTTCCTCCTCGCCGCGGGCGCGATCGGCATGCTGTTCAAGGAGAACGCCTCGATCTCCGGCGCCGAGGTCGGCTGCCAGGGCGAGGTCGGCTCGGCCTGCTCGATGGCGGCCGGCGCCCTCGCCGAGGTCCTGGGCGGCACCCCGGAGCAGGTCGAGAACGCGGCCGAGATCGGCATGGAACACAACCTCGGCCTCACCTGCGACCCGGTCGGCGGCCTGGTCCAGATCCCCTGCATCGAGCGCAACGGCATGGCGGCCGTCAAGGCGGTCACCGCCGCCAAGATGGCGATGCGCGGCGACGGCAGCCACAAGGTCTCCCTCGACAAGGTCATCAAGACCATGAAGGAGACGGGCGCGGATATGAAGGTCAAGTACAAGGAGACGGCCCGCGGCGGCCTCGCGGTCAACGTCATCGAGTGCTGATCCCGGACATGTGACCCGCAGGGCCCGGCGTACGCGTCGGGCCCTTCGGCATGTGGGGAAGTTCAACGGCCCTCGGCCGAGGACGTCCGGCCCGACGGGGTAGGGGCGGGCGGTGGGTCAGCTTGCCCGAGGGGCGTGTGGAATCCCCACGCCGAGAGAGAGGTACACCTCCGTGGCCGTCACCGAACACCGCGTCCTTCCGCTCCGGTTGGAGGACATACCCGCCTACATCCCGATACGCGGAGCCTTCACCTACCGGACCGACCGGCCCTACGAGGTGTCCCTCGACCTCCAGGGGGCCGGGATCCATCTGGCGCACTGGGTGTTCTCCCGCGACCTGCTGCTCGACGGGGAGACCTGTGCCAGCGGCGAGGGCGACATACAGGTCTGGCCACGACGGCAGGGCACCGAGCCGCGGATCTACCTCGCCTTCGGCAACGGCGAGCAGAACTGTGTGGTCTCCGCGCGGGCCAAGGACGTGCACGGGCTGTGCCGCCGGCTCACGACGCTCGTCCCGCGCGGCCAGGAGCGGCGGCACTACGACCTCGACGCCGAGCTGAGCGCACTGCTGGCCCGCTGAGGCGTGCCTCCCGGCCGGCGAGGTCCGCGAAACACGCCCCCGTTATCACGGCGGGCCAGTGCAACCGCGGACCGGCGCCGGGTGTCTCTACAGGTGACAACATTGTCCCCGTCTCTGGAGAATCGGGGGGACGTCATGAACCACCCACGTCGTCTACGTCGCCGGCAGATCGTGGCCCTGGCCACGGGTGCCCTGCTCACCGCCGGGCTTGCGCTCGCCGCACCGGGCTCCGCCGCCGCGAACACCGCCGCCGGCACCACTCGTGCCCAGGCCCAGACCCAGACCCCGCTCGTCGTCAATGCCCGCTGGGGCGGTCACTGCACGTTCGACCGGATCGTCATCGACCTGCAGGGATACGTCCCCGGGTACACCGTCACCCCCGTCCCGCAGCTGTACTACGACGGGTCCGGCCATCCCGTCCCGCTGGCCGGGAAGTACTTCCTGGAGATCCGCCTGAATCCCGCCGCCGCGCACACCGAGGAGGGGCAGAACGTCTACCAGGGCCCCCGGCTGCAGAAGATCTACCTGAGCAAGCTCAAGGGAATCGCCTTCACCGGCGACTACGAGGGGTACGTGACCTTCGGCGCGGCCTTCGACACCAAGCCCGCGTACTCCACCATGGTCCTGCACGCGCCCGAGCGGCTCGTCGTGGACATCGCGCACCCGAACGTCTGCTGAGAACACTCCGACGACCGGCAGGGACCGCCCGGGCCCTGCCGGTCTTCGCCATGGGGAGACCGGAGCGGGCAGCTCGCGCCCCTCGCCGGAGCGCCGGCGGGCGCGGGCGTGCTCGGCGCGCGTACGCTGCGCGGCCACGCCCGCACGCGGGTCGGTTTGTTACCGGTCCGCGCGGCCGACTAGGGTCAGCGGGCCTTGGTGTTCGGGAAACCGGTGAGAAACCGGTGCGGCCCTCGCCACTGTGATCGGGAAGTCCGGCTCCACTCCTGCGGGAAAGCCACTGGGAACGCGCGGGAAACCGTACGGCCCCGGGAAGGCGGAGCACCGGGCATCAGCACCCGTGAGCCAGGAGACCGGCCGGGGCGCGTTGTCCATCCACGAGGTGCTGGAGAGGTCTCCCTACTCATGCATATAGCCGAGGGGTTTCTACCCCCCTTGCACGCGGTCGCCTGGGGCGCCGCGTCCGCTCCCTTCGTCGTCCACGGTGTCCGCGCCCTCACCCGCGAGGTGAAGGCCAATCCGGAGAGCACGCTGCTGCTCGGGGCGTCCGGAGCGTTCACCTTCGTCCTGTCCGCGCTGAAGATTCCCTCGGTGACGGGCAGTTGCTCCCACCCCACCGGCACGGGGCTCGGGGCGATCCTGTTCCGGCCGCCGATCATGGCCGTACTCGGCACGATCACCCTCCTCTTCCAGGCGCTGCTGCTCGCGCACGGCGGGCTGACCACGCTCGGCGCCAACGTCTTCTCGATGGCCGTCGCCGGGCCCTGGGCGGGCTACGGGATCTACCGGCTGCTCCGCCGGTTCGGCCTGCCGCTGATGGTGACCGTCTTCTTCGGCGCCTTCTTCGCCGACCTGGTCACCTACTGCGTCACCAGCGTCCAGCTGGCGCTGGCCTTCCCCGACCCGGGTACGGGATTCGCGGGCGCGCTCGCCAAGTTCGGCGGGATCTTCGCGGTCACACAGATCCCGCTCGCGGTGAGCGAGGGGCTGCTCACCGTCCTCGTGATGCGGCTGCTGATGCAGTCCAGCAGGTCGGACCTGGTCCGTCTCGGGGTCGCGAAGCTCACCCAGGGCAGGACGAAGCCGGAGGCGACGGTCTGATGACGAAGAACGCGAAGATCAACACCCTGTTGCTGCTCCTGGTGGCGGCGCTGGCCGTGCTCCCGCTCGCGCTGGGGATGGGCGAGGGCAAGGAGGAGCCTTTCGCGGGCGCCGACGCCGAGGCGGAGGCGGCCATCACCGAGTTGAAGCCGGATTACGAGCCCTGGTTCTCGCCTCTGTACGAACCGCCGTCCGGCGAGATCGAGTCCGCGCTGTTCGCGCTTCAGGCGGCGCTCGGCGCGGGCGTGCTCGCGTACTACTTCGGCGTCCGCAAGGGCCGTCGCCAGGGCGCCGCCATCGCCGCCGCGGGCCTGGCGAGCCAGGACGGGGCCGCCCCCGCGGCCGGTGCCGGTCCGGCCGCTCCGGTGACCGGGCCCGGGTCCGCGCCGGATCCGGACGGGGTCGCCCCCGCGGGCCTGGCCGGCTCGGCCGCGGCGCCGACCTCCGCTCCGGCAACGGCAACCGCGCCCGCTGTCGGTCCCGCCGGTGCGGCGAAGGGGCCCGGGGCCTCCCCCGCATCGCCCACCGCGCCGGAGGCGTAGGGCGGTGCTGCCGATCGACGTGGCGGCGCACAGCAGTCGCTGGCGCCGCCGCCACCCGTTGGAGAAGGCCCTGCTGGGTCTGGGGCTGACGGTCACCGCGGTGTGCCTGCCGCCCTGGCCCGGCGGACCACTCGTCGCCGCGGCCACCCTCGCGCTGCTCCTCGGACCCGCCGGGGTGGCCGGGCGGCAGCTGTGGCGGGCCTTCCGGATCCCGCTCGGCTTCTGCTTCACCGGGGCGGCGCCGCTGCTGTTCGCCGTGGGCGGCCCGGCGGGGCTCGTCTCGCTGGCCCCCGACGGCCCCCGGCACGCGGGTGAACTGCTGCTGCGCACCTCGGCGGCCTCGCTCGGCGTGCTGCTGTTCGCCTTCACGACGCCGGTCTCGGACGTGCTGCCGAGGCTGGTCCGGGCGGGGGTCCCGGCCCCGGTGGTGGACGTGGCCCTGGTCATGTACCGGATCGGGTTCCTGCTGCTCGACTCCCTCACGCAGATCCGCCGCGCCCAGGCGGCCCGCCTGGGGCACGCGGGCCGCGCGGCGGCGTGGCGTTCCCTGGCCGGGCTCGCGGCGACCGCCTTCGTACGGGCCTTCGACCGCGCGGCCCGGCTCCAGGCGGGTCTGGCCGGGCGCGGCTACGACGGCGCGCTGCGCGTGCTCGTACCCGAGGCGGCGCTGTCCTGGCGGTTCCTGACCGGGTCCGCCGCCCTGCTGACCACGCTGGTCGCATCCACTCTCGCCCTGAAGGAGCTGTATCCGTGAGTCCGTTGGTGGAACTGGTGGGCGCGGGCTACGCGTACGAGGACGGGCCTCCGGTGCTGTCCGGCGTGGACTTCGGGATCGCGCCGGGCCGGGCCCTGGTCCTGCTGGGCCGCAACGGCAGCGGCAAGACCACGCTGATGCGGCTGCTGAGCGGGGGCCTGCGGCCGGTTTCCGGCGCGCTGCGCCTCGACGGCGCGGCGGTGACGTACGACCGGGCCGGTCTGACCCGGCTGCGGACGGCGGTGCAGCTGGTCGTGCAGGACCCGGACGACCAGCTGTTCGCGGCCTCGGTGGAACAGGACGTGTCCTTCGGGCCGTTGAACCTGGGCCTGTCCGCCGCGGAGGTACGCGCCCGGGTGGACTCGGCGCTGGCCGCGCTGGACATCACGGCGCTGCGGGACCGCCCGACCCACCTCCTCTCATACGGGCAGCGCAAGCGCGCGGCGATCGCGGGTGCGGTGGCGATGGCGCCGCGCGTGCTGATCCTCGACGAGCCGACGGCCGGGCTCGATCCGGACGGCCAGGAGCGCCTGCTGGAGGTCCTGGCGGGCCTTCGGTCGGCGGGGACCACGGTGGTGATGGCCACGCACGACGTGGACCTGGCCGTGCGGTGGGCCGACGACGCGGCGGTCCTCACCCCGGCGGGCATCCGCCTGGGCCCGGCCCACACGCTTCTCTCCGAGCCCGCGCTCCTCGCCGAAGCGGGTCTGCGCCAGGCCTGGTCCCCGGCGGTGGCGTCGCTGCTGCGGGCCCACGGCCTGCTGGGCGCACAGGCCCCCGGTCCGCGCACGGCCGAGGCCCTGTCCGCCTGGCGGCCGGTAGGCGACGGGCGGGCGGCGCGGGGGCCGGAGGCGGCCGGCCGGTGAGAGCCGCGCCGCAAACCTAGGATGGCCGCATGTCGCTCCCGCACGCCATCCTCACCGCCCTGCTCGAGAAGCCCTCGTCCGGGCTGGAGCTGACCCGGCGGTTCGACAAGTCGATCGGGTACTTCTGGTCCGCGACGCACCAGCAGATCTACCGCGAGCTCGGTCGGCTGGAGGAATCCGGCCTGATCCGGGAGCTGCCCAGCGAGGTGCCCGTACGGGGTCAGAAGAAGGAGTACGAGGTCCTGCCCGCCGGAAGCGCGGAGCTCGCCCGGTGGGTCGGCGAGAGCCAGGACCCGAAGCCGATGCGCGACCCCCTGCTGCTGCGCATCCGCGCGGCGGGGGTCGTGGGGCCGCAGGGGCTCGGGCCCGAGTTGCGGCGCCATCTGGAGCTGCACCAGCGGCAGTTGGCGCAGTACGAGGCCATCGAGGAGAAGGACTTCCCGCCGGGGCGCGACGCCGTGGAGGACCGGCTGCGCCGGCTCGTCCTGCACGGCGGGATCGCCCTGGAGACGTTCTGGCTGCACTGGCTGCGGGAGGCCCTCAGCGAGGTCGAGGACATGTCCGGCCCCGTCGGGGACGGGTCCCCCGGGGCCTGACCGCGCCCCCGGCCCCGGCGGGGGCAAGGGGCGCACGGCGGGCGCTACTTGTTCACGGAGGTCCAGAACTCGTCGAAGCTCAGCAGGCCGTCGCCGTTCACGTCCTTGGCGGCGATCACGGCGTCCGCGACCGGGCCGGTGACGAACGGGTCGCCCATGGCGGCCATGGCGCCCCGGTACTCGTCGGCCGTGACGAAGCCGTCGCCGTCCTTGTCGAACCGCTCGAAGGTCGTCTTCGCGCTGTCGATGTCCGCCACTGGGTCCACCCCTTCTTGGTGCTTGTTGACCGGCTCAGGGTAGCGGCCTCCCCACCCCTCCCCGACCTCGGGTCCCATTCGAGCGGCAGATAGAAATCCCATTACTCTTCCGTAGCGCGGAAGCGATAATTCCGGCCAATAATTCCGGCCTCCACTTGTCACGCTTCGGGATCACGGCATAACGTACCGACATTGCCGCCACACCGGGAGCGCAGGGCTCCCAGGGACAAGCGGCAACAAGGCGATCACATAGGTGACGATGACAGCTGACGCATCATTCGAAGTTTTGCCCTTCACCCGCACCTGCCGCCATATCTGGGAAGACGGCGATCATGTGCTCATCGGAGTGAGTCCTGGAAACAGCTACTTCAGCTCCGAGCGCATCACCAGTCTCGCCCGGTGGGCCACGACCCGCTTCGCGCAAGTCGACTTCGTCTACGCGGACCTTCACGTGGACCGGATGTTCGCCGCGTTCGGGTATTCCCGGGAGCATGCGGAGAAACGCGCCACGAAGGAGATCAAGGCGGTCCGGCGGCGGATTCTCAAAGGCGTGGAGGAATCAGGTCCGCCAGACGCCGAGATTCGCGTGAGAGCACTTTCAGAGTTCCAGACGAATCCCGTGTACCAGCTACTGCACCGGCGCGTGCTGCATTTCCTGGAAACCGACGACGAGTTCCGCAAGGGCTGCGAGGAGATGGCCCTTCACTTCGTCGGCTCCAAGGTGCCGGAAGGTGAATCCATCACCGACGCGCAGCTACAAGTCTGTTTCGATTACATCGCGGCCGAGCTGCCGTTCTTCGTGGACACCCCGAGCATTCTCAACGTGCCGTCCTCGGTGGCGGCCTACCACGTCAAGATGCCGCTCACCGATGTCCTCTTCGCGCGGGGCGGTGGCCTGCGCGCGACCAGGAACCAGGCCTACGCCGTCGTCCGGCCCGAGGCCGTCGCCGCGCCCCACCCCGCACCGACCGAAAGGATCACCGATGAGCGTCGAGCAGCTTGAGGGCCGGGAGAGCCGGGAGCAGCAGCCGCTCCTCGACTTCCCTCTCTCGCGGCGCGGCGACGTGCTTCCACAGGAGTGCACCTGGCTGCGCGAGAAGGCTCCGGTCGCCAAGGTCCGTACTCTCACCGGGGACCCGGCCTGGCTGGTGAGCAGCTACGCGCTGGCCAAACAGGTCCTGGAGGACGAGCGGTTCAGCCTCAAGGACACCGCGAACGCCGGAGTCCCCCGCCAGTACGCGCTGACGATCCCGCCCGAGGTCGTCAACAACATGGGCAACATCAACGGCGCCGGCCTGCGCAACGCCGTGATGAAGGCGCTCAACCCGCGCCAGCAGGGGCTCCAGGACGCGCTGCTGGCCAAGGCCGGCGAGCTCATCGACCAGATCGTCGCCGAGGGTGGACCGGCAGACCTCCGGACGGGGTTCGCCGACCCCTTCTCGGCGGCTCTGCACTGCCAGGTGCTCGGCGTGCCGTTCGAGGACTGGCGCCGGCTGATGTCGGGGCTGGACGTCGCGTTCATGACGGCGCGCGAACCGTTCGCCGACTCGGCCCTCAACTGGTACAAGGACGTCGGGTACTTCACCGAGCAGCTCGAAGCCCAGCTCGCCCTGCCTTCCGAGGAGCGTACGGGGCTTCTCGGCAGGTTCGCGGAGCTGAAGGAGGCCGACCCCGAGTCGGCGCACCTGACCGACGAGATGTTCGCGACCGTGGCCGTCTCGCTCTTCGGGGCGGGCGCGGTCTCCACGTCCGCGTTCCTGGTCCTCGCGGTCCTCGCGCTGCTCCAGAAGCCCGAGCTCATCGGCTACCTGCGCGCTCACCCCGAGCGCATGGGCAAGGCCGTGGACGAGCTGCTGCGCTGGAACCTGTCCGTCGGTGACGGCCTGCCGCGCATCGCCATGGCGGACATCCAGGTCGGTGACGTCCTGGTGCGCGAGGGTGAGCTCGTACTCGTCCTCCTGGAGGGGGCCAACTTCGACCCGGAGGTCTTCGAGAACCCGCAGGAGCTGAACCTGGAGCGCGAGAGCTCCCAGTCCCACCTCGCCTTCGGCGCGGGCCGGCACTTCTGCCCGGCCTCGGCGCTGGGCCGGGCGCACGCCGAGATCGCCCTGCGTGTGCTGGTCGAGCGGCTGCCCGAGCTGCGGCTCGCGGTGCCCGCCGAAAACCTCGTCTGGCGTACGGGCTTCATCAAGCGGCTGCCCGAGCGGCTGCCGGTGGCCTGGTAGCCCCTCGTCCGACGAGCACATGGCAGTGCCCCGGGAGCTGTGCGAGCTCCCGGGGCACGGTCATGCCCGACCGGCCGGCGCCCGGCCCCGCCGGAACCGCGCCGGGCCCCCGCCGGACCCGCGGGGTCGACCTAGCGGAAGATGCCGGTGTGGCCGAGCGAGTAGCGGCCGGGCTGCGGGTACACGGCGAGGCCGTGCGGACCGCCGCCCACGGGGATCCGGGCCAGCTGCTTGCCACTCACGGTGTCGATCGCGTAGACCTCGGAGTTGTAGCGACCCGACAGCCACAGCACCCGCCCGTCGGCCGAGACGCCGCCCATGTCGGGGCTGCCGCCGTCGGGCAATACCCACTTCTTCGTGAGCCTGTTCTCCTTGAAGTCGAAGACGGAGATGGTGCCCTCGCCCCGGTTGGGGACGTACATCTCCTTGGAGTCACGGCTGATGTACAAGCCGTGGCAGCCCTTTCCGGTCGGCAGCAGCTTCGGCGTCTCGAACGTGTCGCCGCTGAGCACCCACATGCCGTGCGCCATCATGTCCGCGACGTAGAAGGTCTTTCCGTCCGGCGAGACCTTGACGTCCTGCGGCATCGCACCCTCGAACGGCAGTTTCTGCTGCCCGATGACCTCCATCCGTTCCGTGTCCACCTTCAGGAGTTCCCCGGAGAACTCGCAGCTGACGATGAAGTACCGGCCGTCGGCGGAGAAGTCGGCGTGATTGACGCCGTAACAGCTCACCGGAACGGTTTTCACGCGGTTCATCGTGTGCGGATCGCGGAAGACGAGCTCCCTGTCCATCGAGGCCATGACGATCGCGTACCTGCCGTTGGGCGTGAAGTAGAGGTTGTACGGGTCGTGCACCTCGACGGGCTTTCCGGCCTCCCCGGTGGCCGGGTTGATCGGGGTGAGGGTGTGGCCCCGGTTGTTGTTGACCCACAGGGTCTTCATGTCCCAGGAGGGGACGACGTGCTGGGGCTGGACGCCGACCGGAATGGTGTCGATGACCTGGTACGTCTCCGGGTCGATGACGGACACCGTGTTCGAGTTGGTGTTCGGCACGTAGACGCGGGAGGGGAAGTCCTTGACCACCGGGGAGAGTTTGCCGGGCCGGTTGGCCGCGTAGATGTCGTTGGGGTCGAGGACCGGGGGCATGCCGGGCAGTCCCGGCGGAACGGCAGGCACTGCCTTGGCGGGCTCGGCCGGGCCCTTGGAGCCGAGTGACTCGGCGGGTCCCTCGCCGGCTGATCCGCAGCCGGCCAGGGCGGCGAGGACCAGACCGGCCAGCAGCACGGCGGCCTTCCGGGGAAGGCGGGTGGTCATCATGGGGTCAGCAGCTCCGTGGTGGTCACCGCGCTCAGCTTGCGGCGCGCGAGTTCTTCGAGGACGGGCGGCATCGCGTCGACCGTGTCCGCGTAGCCGAAGTGCAGGCTCACCACCGATCCGCTGCGGATCGTCCCGGTGACGGTGCGGATGACGGCCGCCGCGCCGGGCGAGGTGAAGTCGAGGGAGTCCACGTCGTATGAGAGGACGTGCGGGTAGCCCGCCCGCCGGGCCAGTGTCTGGACGAGCGGGGTCGCGTGCTGGGTCTGGGAGGGCCGGAACCAGGTGCCGATGGAACCGGTGAGGCGCTTGATCCGCTGGGCGCAGCCGGTGATCTCGGCATAGGCCTCCGCTGCGGGCATGGCGTTGATGGCGAGGTGGCGCTGGGTGTGGTTGCCGAGCTCGTGGCCACCGTCCAGGATCCGGCGGGCCATGGCCGGGTGCGCGTCGAGCCAGCTGCCGATCGCCAGTACGGTGACCCGCGCGCCCGCTCTTTCGGCCTCGGCCAGCACCGCCCGGGCGATGGCGGGTTCCCCGTTGCCGTGGAAGGTGAGGGCGACCCGGGGGCGGTCGCGCGGACCGTGGCCGATCTCGACGGGCTGCCCGGCGAACCGGCGCGGGCCGGCCGGGGCCGCCTGCGCGGGCCGGGCCGGTCGGGACGGGCCCGGAGGCGGGCCGGAGGGCGGGGCGGCGGGCCGCTCCGATCCACAGGCGGCGGTGAGGCCGACCACGGTGGCGGCACCCGCGCGCAGGGCCGCGCGGCGGCCTGGAGGTGAGAACACCTGCCCATTTAAGGGGTGGATGGCCCGGAAGGTAATGATTGACCCAATTAGCGACGTTCGCCGAAAGGGCTTCCAGGGCGGTCCGTCCGCTATGTGATCAACGATTCACGCAGAACGGTCGATAGTTATTCATTGATTGCGAGGCGAGTGGTCCAGCTCACCTAAGATTTAGCTAGAAAGTCTTATGATTTGCACACTTATGTCCGAGTAGGGAGTTTTGGCGTTCGCGCCCTCGTCTGCCATAGTCGGAATCACGGCTTCCCCATTGACCCGAGCGAAGTCGCCACGCCGAGGATCACACCCCATCGATCCTCGGCGCACCCATGAAGCCCCCGCACCGCCCACCACGGCGATCAGGGGGCTTCAGGCGTTCTGGCGGTCGGCGACCCGCATCTCGAACCAGGTGATCTTCCCGCGCGGCAACAGGTCGGCGCCCCAGCGGTCGGAGAGCTTGTCGACGAGGAACAGGCCCCGGCCGGTGGTGTCCAGCTCATGAACCGGCATCAGGCAGGGCAGCCCGCGCGAGGGGTCGCGCACCTCCACCCGGATCCAGCCGCGCCGTCGCACCATCCGTAAACCGAAGGAGCGGGCTCCGGTGTGCCGCACCGCATTGCCGACGAGCTCCGAGACCAGCAGGACCGTGTGCTCGGCGATCTGCGGCGACAGGCCCCAGAGGCGGACCACCACGCACTGGGTGAGCCGGCGAGCGGTGCTCGCCGACTCGGGCATGGACGGCAGCGTCACTTCCGCCTCGGCCGGGTTTCCATGCAACTCCAGCGCCTTGAAGCCCTGTTCGTCCTCAAGAGCCGCCGTGAGCCGTACGGCCGAAGCGCTCCCGCGCTGCCGCGGCTGTTCCACACCCTCCAGGCCCGCCATGCACCCATCATGGACGGCCGACCCGCCCGTCCGGGCCGTTCCGCAGGAAAACACCCACCGGAATCAAGTATTCCGATGAGGTGTCATGTCATATGCGCATGGCAACGAGGGCTCCTCGCTGGGGACTTGACCTGCGGTGACAGACCGCAGGGAGTCGATCACGGTGAGTGGGACGCCTTTTGCGCTTAAGGCTCTCTTAAGGCCTGGCTAATCCACCCTCAGGGAGGACCGCCCACTGACGCGGAGCTGCTCATACGCCCGTGGTCATACGGCCGTGCTCATACAGCCGTACTCATACAGCCGCGCTCATACGAACTTGGCCTTGCCCGGCCCCTCTTCGACGAAGCTGCGCATGCCGCGCTCGCGGTCCTCGGTCGCGAACAGCCCCGCGAACCAGTTCCGTTCGATGGTCAGCCCGGTGTCGATGTCGGCCTCCAGGCCGGCGTCCACGCACTCCTTGGCGGCGCGCAGCGCGATCGCGGGGCCCTGGGCCAGCTTGGCGGCCCAGGCGTGCGCCTGCTCGTACACCTCGGCGGCGGGCACGACGCGGTCGACCAGCCCCAGGGCCAGCGCCTCGTCGGCCTTCACCATGCGCCCGGTGAAGATGAGGTCCTTGGCCTTGGACGGGCCGATCAGCCGGGACAGCCGCTGGGTGCCGCCCGCACCCGGGATCAGGCCGAGCAGGATCTCGGGCTGGCCGAGCTTCGCGTTCTCGGCGGCGATCCGGTAGTCGGCGCACAGCGTGAGCTCGCAGCCGCCGCCCAGCGCATAGCCGGTGATGGCCGCGACGACGGGCTTGGGGATACGGGCCACGGCGGTGAAGGCGTCCTGGAGCGCGCGGGACCGGGCGATCATCGCCGCGTGGTCCATCGCCTGCATCTCCTTGATGTCCGCTCCGGCCGCGAACACCTTCTCACCGCCGTAGAGGATGACCGCGCGGACGTCGGCGCGGTCGGTGGCCTCCACCGCCAGCTCGCGCAGCCG
Source organism: Streptomyces sp. NPDC003038 (assembly GCF_040611115.1). Lineage (NCBI taxonomy): Bacteria > Bacillati > Actinomycetota > Actinomycetes > Kitasatosporales > Streptomycetaceae > Streptomyces > Streptomyces sp. NPDC003038. Next base: position 128,817 of record NZ_JBEXNN010000010.1, on the reverse strand, counting down.
GTCCTGGGTGGCGATGTCCAGGGCGTTCATGGGCGGCCGGTCCAGGCGGATGGTGCCGACGCCTTCGGAGACTTCGAGAGAGATGGTCATACAGCGGAGGTTAGTGCTCAGGGGGTCCGGGGGTCTCCCCCGGAAAGGGCACAGAACGGACGGTGGCCCGGTGCTGTGGGTCACAGCACCGGGCCACGTGGACCACCTCACGGAGGGGGCTACTTGATCCACTCCGCCCACGGCATGTTCCAGCCGTTGAGGCCGTTGTCCGGGGCGATCTGCTTGTCCTTCGAGTTCTTCACGATGACCACGTCGCCGATCAGGGACTCGTTGAAGAACCAGGCCGCGGGCTGGTTCCCGTCACCCGCGCCGCGCACGTCGCGCAGGCCGATGCAGCCGTGGCTGACGTTCGCCGAGCCGAAAGTGCCGGAGGAGGCCCAGTAGTTGCCGTGGACGAAGGTGCCCGAGTTCGACAGCCGCATGGCGTGCGGCACGTCGGAGATGTCGTACTCGCCGCCGAAGCCGACGGTCGCGCCGTTCATCCGCGTCACCTTGTACTTCTCGCTGATGACCATCTGACCGTTGTAGGTGGTCGTCGCCGGGGCGCCCGCGGTGATCGGGATGGTCTTGAGGAGCTGCCCGTCCCGGACGACCTCCATCTGCTTGGTGCCCGCGTCGACCGTGGAGACCTGGGAGCGGCCGATGGTGAAGGTGACCGTACGGGTCTGCTTGCCGTACACCCCGGGGCGGCCCTCGACTCCGTCGAGGGCGAGCTTCACGGTGACCTTGGTGCCCGCGGCCCAGTAGTTCTCGGGGCGGAAGTCGAGGCGGTCGTTGCCGAACCAGTGGCCCTCGATCGGCACGGACGGCTCGGCCGTCACGGTGATGGCCTTCTCGACGGCTTCGGGGTTGGTGATCCCGCGGGTGAAGTTGATCGAGACTGGCATGCCCACGCCGACGGTGGAACCGTCCTCGGGGGTGTAGTGGCCGATGAAGGTGTTCGTCGGGGTCAGAGTGGTGAAGGTGGTGTCCTTGGCGGACTCCCGGCCGGCTTCGTCCTTGGCGACCGCGTGCACCTTGTACTCGGTGGCGGAGGCAAGGTGCCGGGCGGGCTCCCAGCTCGCCCCGTCGTCGGTGAGCTTGCCCTCGACCGCGTTGCCCTTGGTGTCGGCGACGGTCACCGTCGTGAGCTTGCCACCGGTGCTCGTTATCTTCAGGACGCCGCTGGTGGCGACCTCCTTGGCCCCGTCGTCCGGCTTGACGCTGACCACGGCCTTGGACGCCTCGGTACCGGTCTTGCCGCTGCCGCCGCCCTCACCCTTGTCGCCGCCGCCCCCACCGGTTCCGCCGCCGCCGCAGGCGGTGGTGAACAGCAGGGCCGCCCCCAGCAGGAGGGCCGGCAGGCCGGTGCGGGCGCGGCCGCGTATCGGCTGCAGGTTCACTCGTGTTCTCCCCATGTCCCCCGCGCGCGGACAGTCGCGCGCTTGCCGACAGGTAATCACACGGGGGTATCACGAAGAGCCACGGTCTTGTCACCGTTCCGTCCCAAGTGCCGGGCCCGGCACGGGAGCGGGGCCCGGCACGGGAGCGGGGCCCGGCACGGAGGCGGCACGGTCGGGAGGCGGTACGGTCGGGAGGGCTCACGGTGCTCACACGAGGGCGGAGCCGGCGACCCAGTCGGCCCAGGACATGTTCCAGCCGCCCAGCCCGTTGTCCGGGGCCACCGTCTTGTCCTGCGAGTTCACGACCTCCACCACGTCTCCGATGAGGGTCCGGTCGAAGAACCAGCCGGCCGGGGTGTCCGAGCCACCGCCCTTGTCGTCGCGCAGGCCGACGCACCCGTGGCTCATGTTGCTGGTGCCGAAGGTGTCGGGGCTGAGCCAGTAGTTGCCGTGCAGGAAGGTCCCGGAGCTGGTGAGCCGCATGGCGTGCGGGACGTCGGGGATGTCGTACTCGCCGCCGAATCCGACGGTCTGGCCGTTCATCCGGGTGACGTCGAAGAGCTCCATCACCACCATCTTCCCGTTGTACGTCTTGGTCTTGGGGGCACCGGCGCTGATCGGCAGGGTCGAGAGCAGCCGCCCGTCCCGGCGGACCTCCATGGTGTGCTCGGCCGCGTCCACGGTGGAGATCTGGGAGCGGCCGATCGTGAAGCCGATGGTCTTGTCCTGGATGCCGTACGAGCCGGCGGCGCCCTGGACGTCGCGCAGCTTCATCTTCACGGTGACCCGGGTGCCGGCCTTCCAGTACTCCTTGGGCCGGAAGTCGAGCCGGTCGTCGCCGAACCAGTGGCCGACGACCTCGACGGCCGGGTCGGAGCTGACGGTGATGGCCCGCTCGACCTCCGCCCGGTGCTCGATGGAGCGGTTGAAGTTGAAAGAGATGATCATGCCGGTGCCGACGGTGGAGCGGTTCTCGGGCTTGAAGTAGCCGATGAACCGCTCCTCGGGCACGTAGGTGGTGAAGGTGGTGTGCCGGGCCTGGCGGCGGTTGTGCCCGTCGCGGGCGACCGCGTCCACGGTGTACTTGGCCGCCAGCGCGAGCCGGCCGGCCGACGGATCGGGGCTCCAGCTGAGCCCGTCCGCGGCGATGGAGCCGGGAACCCGCTCCTCCTGCGCGTCCTCCACCTTGGTGACCACGACCCGCTCCAGCCGGCCCTCGGGCACGGTGACCATGAGCCGTCCGTCGGCCGCCACCCCCTTGGCGTTGTCGTCGGGGGTGATCCGGATGGCCTCGTCCGGCGACCGGGGTTTGCCGGGGAGCTGGATCTCGATCGGGGATCCGCCGTCCCGGGTGCATCCGGCCAGGCCGCCCAGGAGGCCCACCCATGCCGCCACGGCGGCCAAGCCCGCCCCTGCCCGCCTCGTCAGAAGAGTCACGCCCCCTCCAACGATCGCGCCCCTCCGGGGGAAACGTGAGTGCGGCGCACGTTCCGGGGAGAACAGTGGGGGCAGAACAGTGTGAAGGACCAGACGGGGGCGGGCCCGGGCCGGGACGCCGGGGCGCACTCCCCAGGTCCTGTCCGGGCGATCTTCGCGGATCGGCCTCCGGTGTCGGGGGCCCGCGAAGATCGCCCGGTCAGGGCCTGACCCCCGACGGTACCCAGGAGCCGTGGAGGCGGGCAGTGTCGAGCGCAGCCGAACAAGAGGCGGTGGAAGCCGTCAGGAACGCCAGGGACGCCACGAGCGCGGTGGGGAGCAGCGGCGAGGCCGCGCCCGTACCGCGGACCGATGGCCCGACGGACGGTCAGGAGGGGCCGGGGGGACCGGACGGCCGGGGGAACGGTCAAGCGGACGGCCCGCCGAACGGCCTGACGAACGGGCAGGTCAACGGGCAGGTCAAGGGGCAGGTGTCCAGGGCGTCCGGACGCTCGGGACCACCGGTGTGGCCGGGGTCCGCCCACCCCCTGGGCGCCCGTTTTCACATCGGTCCGGGCGGGACGGCGGGCACCAACTTCGCCCTGTGGGCGCAGGGCGCGGAGGCGGTGGAGCTCTGCCTCTTCGACGCGCCGGGGCCCGGGGGCACCGAGGCCGTGGAGACCCGGTGCCGGCTGACCGAGCTCACGCACGAGATCTGGCACGGCTTCGTGCCGGGCGTGCGACCCGGGCAGCGGTACGGATTTCGCGTGCACGGCCGCTGGGATCCCTGGACGGGCGTCCGGAACAATCCGGCGAAGCTGCTGCTGGATCCGTACGCCCGGGCCGTGGACGGTGACTTCACGTTGCCGCCGGAGGTGTACGGGCACGTCCGCGACTGGCCCCAGCAGTACATCGCCGACACGGTGCGCGACGACCGGGACTCGGCGCCGTACGTCCCCAAGGGGGTGGTGGTCCACGATGACGACGACTGGGCGGACGACGTCCGGCCGAAGACCCCGTGGGCCGATTCGGTGATCTACGAGCTGCACGTGCGCGGCTTCACGATGCGCCATCCGGGTATTCCCGAGGAGCTGCGCGGCACGTACGCGGGGCTCGCCCACCCGGCGGCGATCGAGCACCTGGTGCAGCTGGGCGTGACGGCGGTCGAGCTGCTGCCGGTGCACCAGTTCGCGCACGAGGACCACCTGCTGCGCCGTGGGCTGCGCAACTACTGGGGCTACAACTCGGTCGGCTACTTCGCCCCGCACGCCGGATACTCCGCCTCCGGTACGGCCGGGCAGCAGGTCGGGGAGTTCAAGCGGATGGTCCGGGCCCTGCACGCGGCCGGCATCGAGGTCATCCTCGACGTGGTCTACAACCACACGGCGGAGGCGGGTGAGCTGGGCCCGACGCTGTCGCTGCGCGGCATCGACAACCGGGGCTACTACCGGCTCCAGAACGACCAGCGCCGGTACGCGGACTACACGGGTTGCGGGAACACCCTCCACGCGGGGCGCCCGCACGTGCTGCGCCTCATCACCGACTCGCTGCGGTACTGGGTGACGGAGATGGGGGTGGACGGATTCCGCTTCGACCTGGCGGCGGCGCTGGCCCGCTCGATGCACGACGTGGACATGCTCTCGCCGTTCCTGGCGGTGATCGCCCAGGACCCCGTGCTGCGGCGGGTCAAGCTGATCGCCGAGCCGTGGGACGTGGGCTCGGGGGGCTACCAGGTGGGGGCGTTCCCGCCGCTGTGGACGGAGTGGAACGACCACTACCGGGACGCCGTACGGGACTTCTGGCGGGGCGCGCTGCCCGACGTGCGGGACCTGGGCTACCGGCTGTCGGGGTCGAGCGACCTGTACGCGTGGGGCGGGCGGCGCCCGTACGCCTCGGTGAACTTCGTGACCGCGCACGACGGTTTCACCCTGCGCGACCTGGTGAGCTACGAGCGCAAGCACAACGAGGCGAACGGGGAGGAGAACCGGGACGGGACCAACGACAACCGGTCGTGGAACTGCGGCGCCGAGGGCGAGACGGACGACACGGCGATCGGGGGGCTGCGGCGGCGGCAGCTGCGCAACCTGCTGACCACGCTGCTGCTGTCGACGGGGGTGCCGATGCTGGTGGCGGGCGACGAGTTCGGGCGCACGCAGGGCGGCAACAACAATGCCTACTGCCAGGACAACGAGACGGGGTGGGTGGACTGGTCGCTGCTGGAGGATCCGGCCTGGCGGGAGCTGTTCGCCCTGACCCGGCGGCTGATCTCGCTGCGCTTCAGGCACCCGGTGCTGCGGCGGCGGGCGTTCTTTTCCGGGCGGCCGCAGGCGGTGGACGGGCTGCGGGACCTGGCCTGGTTCACGGCGGAAGGGGCGGAGATGACGGACCGGGACTGGTACGCGCCGGCCGCCGCGCTCGGCATGTACCTGTCGGGGCGGGACATTCCGGGGCGTGACGAGCGGGGCCGCCAGGTGACGGACGACAGCTTCCTGGCGCTGCTGCACGCCGGGGACGGGCCGGTGGAGTGGCTGCTGCCCGGCGCGCCGTGGGCGACGGCGTACGAACTCGTGCTGGACACCTCCCGCGAGGACCAGGCGGCCCCGCCGAACACCCGCCACCGGGCCGGCGAGCCGCTGACGGTCCCGGCCAGGTCGGTGATGCTGCTGCGGGTGGTGAGCTGACACCCGGCCGCCGCGCGGCGAACGGGACCGGCCGGACCGCCACGGGGCGGGGCGGGGCCCGGGGCCCGGCGGGGGGCCGCCGCCCGGCGGTGGCGGCTCCGCCCGCGGCCGTCACCGGGACCACGGTTCCGCCGCCGGTCGCGGCGGAGCTCGTGGCCGCCGCGCATCTGTCCGTACCGCTGCTTCCGGACGTACGGGTACATCCCGAGCGGGAACCGTCGGCCGCCCTGCGATGATGTGCCCGTCGTACGCGCGTGCGCAGGGACACGCGCGTCATCGAGGGGGTCAGGGGTACGCATGGGGAAAGTCGGGACCGCGCTGCGGGAGTTGCGCGGGGCGCAGAAGTCGGCGAAGGGCGTCTCGCTCTATTCGCGGTTCGCCAATCGGCCGACCGGGCGCTATCTGGCCGCCGGTTCCTACGCGCTGGGGCTCACCCCGAACCAGGTGACGCTGGTCAGCGCCGCGTTCAGCTTCGCCGCCGTGGCGGCGGTCGCCCTGGCCGCGCCCTCGTGGGGGCTGGGGATCGCGGTGTGGGCGGCACTCGCCCTCGGCTTCGCCTTCGACTCCGCGGACGGCCAGCTGGCCCGGCTGCGCGGGGGCGGCAGCGCGGCGGGCGAATGGCTGGACCACGTCGTCGACTGCGCCAAGCTGACCGCGCTGCACACCTGTGTACTGATCGCCTTCTACCGCTTCCCCGAGGCGTACGGGACCGGCGGGGAGGGCTGGCTGCTGGTGCCGCTGGGCTTCCAGTTCGCCGCGATCGTCACCTTCTTCGGCGGGCTGCTGACCGAGAAGCTGGCGCCCAAGCCGGCGCCGGGAAGTCCCGCCGCCGCTCCCTCGACCGTGCGCGCGGTGGCATTGCTGCCGGTGGACTACGGGGTGTTCTGCCTGGTTTTCCTGCTGCTCGGCGGCGGGGAGCTGTTCCGCTGGGCGTACGCGGGCTTCGGTGCGGTGGCCGGGCTCTTCCTGCTCGCCTTCCTCACGAAGTGGTTCCGGGAGCTCAGCGCCGTTCGGCGGTGAGGGATCCTTGCTGCGAGAGCGGTTCGGCGAGCGCGTCCAGTGCCCGGCGCAGCTGGGTGCTGGAGGTGTGCACGGTGTAGGGGAAGTAGACGACGTCGACGCCGTGCGCCGCGAAGTCACGTTCCAGCCGGTCGCCCTTGGGGGTGCCCCGCCAGTCGTCGCCCTTGAAGATGACGTCGAAGCGGACCTGCTTCCAGGTCTCCACCTTGTCCGGGACGGTCTCGACGAAGGCCGCGTCGACGTACTTCACACTGCGGACGATCTCCAGCCGCTCGACGAGCGGGATCATCGGACGGCGCCCCTTGGCGAGTTCGGCCATTTCGTCGGAAACCACTCCGGCCACCAGGTAGTCGCACTGACTGCGGGCGTGGCGGAGGATGTTGAGATGTCCGATGTGGAACAGGTCGTAGGCGCCCGGCGCATAGCCGACCCGGTACGACCCCGGGAGATCCCGCCGCGCGGGCTCGCCAAGGTCCGGCATGTCCTGCTCCATCATCTGTTACCCCCCAGAAGCCACACCCCCCGGTGTGGCGGATTAGCAGACAATAGCGTGCACGTTCCCGACCACGCGGGTGAACGAATAGGGTGACGTGCGCATCATCCAGGGGAGAAGGGGACGCTCAGTGTCCAGATCCGGTCACCGGCGCCTGCTGCTGGTCTCCACCAATTACGCTCCGGAACATGCGGGGATCGGGCCCTACGCCACTCAGATCGCGGAGCACTGGGCGGATCTCGGCCACGAGACACACGTCCTCGCCGGCATGCCGCACTACCCGGCGTGGTCGCTGGAGCCGGAGTACAAGGGGGCGCTGCGGCGCACGGAACAGCGCGCGGGGGTCACCGTACACCGGCGTGCGCACACCGTGCCGCCGCGCCAGACCGCCGTGAAGCGGGCCCTGTTCGAAGGATCGATCCTGCTGCACGGCGCCGTGGCCCCGCCCCGGATGCCGAAGCCGGACGCGGTCCTGGCCCAGATGCCCAGCCTGGCCGGCGGGGTCCTCGCCGCCCGGCTCGCGGCGCGGTGGAAGGTCCCGTACGTCCCGGTCGTCCAGGACCTCATGGGCGCCGCCGCCGCGCAGAGCGGGATCAGCGGCGGCGACAAGGCCGCCGCGATCGCCGGCCGCGCCGAGGCGTACGCCCTCAAGCGGGCCACCCTCGTCGGCGTCATCCACGAGACCTTCGTGGACCGGGTCGTCGGCATGGGCGTGGACCCGGAGAAGATCCGCCTCGTCCCCAACTGGTCCCACGTCGCGCTGCCCACCAAGCCGCGCGGCGAGACCCGGCGCCACCTCGGCTGGGCGCCCGGCCAGACGGTCGTCCTGCACTCCGGCAACATGGGCCTCAAGCAGGGACTCGAAGTCCTCGTCGGCGCCGCCCGGCTGGACCCGAACGTCCGTTTCGTCCTCATGGGGGACGGCAGCCAGCGCGCGGCTCTGGCCGATCTCGCGGCCGACGTACCGAATCTGGACATCATCCCCCCTGCCGCTGACGGCGAGTTCCCGGATATCCTCGCGGCGGCGGACGTGCTCGCGGTCACGCAGCACGCGGCCGTGCTGGACATGAGCGTGCCGTCGAAGCTCACCTCCTACTTCCAGGCGGGCCGGCCCGTCGTCGCGTCCGTCGCGGCGCAGGGCGGCACCGCCCAGGAGGTGGAACGTTCGGGCGCGGGGGTGCTCGTGGCGCCGGAGGACCCCGAGGCCCTCCTGAAGGCCGTACGGGCCCTGGCCGAGGATCCCGCGGGGGCGGATGCACTGGGAGCGGCCGGACCCCGCCACGTGGCGGCCCACCTGAGCCGTGAAGCGGGCCTGGCCCGCATCGACGCACTGATGGACGAAGCACTTGGGGGTCGTCAGCCGTGATCGAGACGAACCGGCCGGCAGCGGCCCCGGCCGAGGACGAGCCCGACCTCCTCAGGGACCAGTTCCGCCAGCTCCTGCGCTACCGGCGGCTCATCGGCGCGGGCATCGGCATCGGTCTGCTGGGCGGCGTCTACCTCGGCATCTCCACCGCCGACACCTATGTCGCGACCGCGGACGTCGTGCTGCGCGCGCCCACCGACGACCCGTTCAACCCGAGCCTCGCCCCCGACAAGGCGATCAACATCGGCTCGGAACGCCAGGTCGCGCTCAGTTCCTCCATAGCCAACGAGGCCGCGAAGAAACTCGGCGTGTCCGCGGCCGACTTCGCCGCCCTGCGCAGCGGTCTGCAGGTGACCAACCCGCCGCAGACCATGGTGCTCCGCTTCACCTACACCGCGGCCTCCCCCAAGGAGGCCGCCAAGCGCGCCAACGCGATGACCGACGCCTACCTGCTCAAGCGGCAGGAAGCCCTCGACCTCACCCGCGACCAGATGGTCAAGGGCTACAAGGCCCAGCGCGACCCGGTCGCCAAGCAGCTCGACGAGCTGTCCAAGGAGATCGCCCGGATGCCGGCCGGCGCCCCGCGCGACGCCGCCACCTCCACCAAGACCGACCTGCAGAGCGAGGTCGGCCGCTACAACGGCAGCATCACCAAGCTCGAAGCCCTCGACATGACCCCGGGCCGGGTCACCAGCCAGGCCACCCCTCCCTCCGCACCCGACGGCCCCGGCATCCCCATGTCGCTCGCGCTCGGCGCGGCCGTGGGGCTCGCGCTGGGCCTGCTCGCCGCCTGGGTCCGGCTCGTCTTCGACCCCGCGCCGCGCTCCGAGGGCGATGTGGCGCGGTCCCTGCGCGCCCCCGTACTGGGCTACCTGCCGCGGGACAAGACCGGCGGCGGGCCGCTGCTCGCCGCCGGTGAGGCCGATCCGCGGCTCGCCGAGGAGTACCGCTCGGTGGCCTTCCGCCTGGCCTACGACTCCCGCTTCGCCGACCGGCGCCGACTGCTCGTCGTCGCGCCGCGCGGCAGCAGCGAGACCGCCGCCGCGGTGGCGGTGAACCTCGCCGCCTCCTTCGCGGAGACCGGCAAGGACGTCCTGCTCATCGAGGCCGACCTGCGCACCCCGGTCCTGGCCAGCCAGCTGCCGACCGATGCGGCCGGCCGGCCGCGCTGGAGCCAGACACCGGGCGGGCCGGCCGCCGGCGGACGCTCCGGACCGCAGCACGGGGACTCCGAATGGCCCGACGGGCGCCAGCTCGTCGTGGACGCCGGTGAGTCCGGAGCCTTCGACCTGATTCCGGGCGAGCGGGCCCGCAACGTCGCCCGCGCCCTGACCTCCCCGCGCGCCACCCGGCTGATCTCCGAGGCCGACTCCCCCAACTCCACCGTCGTCGTACTCGCGCCGCCCGTGCTCTCGTACGCCGACGCCCTCGCCCTCGTCGACCGCGTCGACGGTGTCCTCGTCGTCTGCGACCCGCGCGCCGTGCACCGCACCGACCTGTCCCGGATCCGCGAACTGATCAGCGGCGCCGGCGGCACCGTGCTCGGCGCGGTGCTGCACGCGCCGCTGCCCGGCGAGAAGCGCGGCCGCGGCAAGGCGAAGAGCGCCGCGCCCGCCGCGCCCGCCCCGCAGCCTCCCGAGCCGCAGCCGATCCCGTACGAGGTGGCCGAGGCGGAGCAGCACATCCCGGGCGACGGCACCGACACGGTGGCGCTGCGCACGGTCCGCACGGGCCGGCGGTGAGCCGGCGCGGCCTCGCGGCGGTCGCGTCGGTTCTGGACCAGGCCGCCTCCAGCGCCACGAACATCCTGGTGCTGGTACTGGCCGCCCGGCTGTCCTCGGCGTCCGGCTTCGCCGACTTCTCGATGGTGTACGTGACCTTCAGCGTGCTCCTCGGACTGAACATGGCCTACGTCGGCCAGAGCGTCGTACTGGAGAAGGGCGAGGGCCTCGGGGCGGTGTGCCGCTCCTCCGTCGCCTTCACCGCAGCCGCGTCGGCCGCGGCCGGGGCGGCGCTGGCCCTCGTCGGCCTGCTGCTGCCGGGGGCCACCGGCCGGGCCTTCCTCGCACTGGGCCTCGTACTGCCGCTGGTCCTGCTCCAGGACGGGCTGCGGTACTGCTTCTCCGCGCTGCGCACGCCCGAGCGGGCGCTCGCCGCTGACGCGTTGCGGCTGGTGTGCGCGGTCACGGCGCTCGCCCTTCAGCCCGAAGGGGCTTCGGCGGGGCGGCTGGTGCTGGTGTGGGGCCTGTCCGCGCTGCCCGCGCTGGCGCTAGGACTGTGGCTGCTGCGGCCGTACGCGCGCGGGGCGCGGGTCTCCTTGCGCCCGTACCTGCTCCGGGGCCACCTCGGGCGGCGGTTCGCGGTCGAGTTCGCGGTGGGCAACGGCTCCAGCCAGCTCGCGGTGCTGGGCCTCGGCGTCTTCGCCACGCCGCTGGCCGTCGGCGCGCTGCGGGGGGCGACCACCCTCTTCGGCCCGCTGAACGTGCTGTTCAACTCCGCGAACGCCTTTGCCCCGCCGGTGCTGGGGCGGCTCCACGGCAGGCGGGCCACGGTCCGGGCGACGGCGCTGCTGGGCCTGGTGCTGGCAGCGGTCGGCGCGGGCTGGGCCACCGCCCTCCACCTGCTGCCGGACCGGCTGGGCCGGGAACTGCTGGGCGACACCTGGGAGGCGGCGTCCGCACTGCTGCCCGCGACGGGCGTCCAGTACGCCGTGATGGGCCTGGGAACCTGCGCGCTGCTCACCCTGCGGGTGCTCGCCCCGAAGGCCACGCTGTCCTTGCAAGTGGTCTTCTCGCTGCTGTCCGTGGGGCTGCTGCTGGGCGGGTACGCCGCGTGGGGGGTGGCGGGAGCCGCCTGGGGCCTGGCGGCCGGCTCCGCCCTCAAGGCCGTGGCCGCGTGGTGGCGGGTCGCCCGCCTGCGGAGCCCTGCGCCGCAGGACGACGAGACCCTGACGGCGACACCCGCGCGGTAGGCGACTCCAGCCCCGCCGGCGCTTGAGTTGCGGGGCCGGGGCCGAACCCGGACAACTCCAGCCCCGCCTGCACTTGAGGCCCGGAGTCGAGGGGGTCGAGCCCGGGGCAACTCCAGCCCCGCCGGCGCTTGAGGCGCGGGGTCGGGGGCGGAGCCCCGGCAGCGGCGGCGCACCGGCGCACGGAGACGGCGGAGCCCCGGCCGCAGGCCGGGGGCCGTCGGCTCGGGGCCGAAACCACGGCGGCGGGCGGGGCGTCAGCGCAGGGTGGTGGAACGGTCCTGGCGGTACGTCGCCACCAGCGCCAGGCAGAGCCCGGCGATCGCGACGCGCCCCGAGGCCTGGAGCAGCGGCCCGCGCAGCAGGATGAAGGAGTAGCCCGCGACCAGCGGGACCACCACCGAGATCAGGCTCCCCGGCGGAGCCCGCCGAGTGGCGCGCTTCGCGTAGCGCCGGTCGACGCGGGCGGAGGCGTACCCCATGGCCATCAGGCCCGCGCCCATGCCCAGCGGCCCGAAGTCGATCCACAGCTCCGCCCAGATCGGGGAGGAGAGGTTCGTGTTGACCGTGCCCATCCACTGGCCGACCATCACGCCCGTGTCGCGCGGCTTGCCGGGCCAGACCGCGCGGGGCACCGCGAAGAACACCGACCCGGCGAGTTGGCGCCCGTAGAAATGGCCGGGGCCGGAGTTCGAGTAGGTGATGGTGTTGGCGAACATGCCGATCTGGTCGTAGTCCTTGAGCGCCATCGGCTCCAGGAAGGACGTCGTCTCGACCGGCTTGTAGTTCTTCTCGTCGTAGCGGAAGCGGTCCGCGAACGGGAAGACGAGGAGGGCCACGACCACGGCCATCGACAGGGCCACCCGGTACATCGCGGCGCTCACCGGGAAGACGGTGAAGAGCAGCGCGAACATGACGGTCAGGAACCAGTAGCGCGGATTCGAGATCGGGTTGTTGACCACCAGGTTCAGCGCGGCGAGCGCCGACCAGGTGACGATGACGGAGACCTTGCGGCGGGCGAACTTCGAGGTGACCAGCCAGCGCGTGTAGAGGAGCAGCGCGAGCAGCGCCGGCACCGTGCCGAAGCCGCGCAGCAGGGCCTGGCCGGCCTGGCCGTCGCCGTTGGAGACGCCTGCCTCCTGGATCCCGGCGATGATCTCCTGGCGGCTGGAGAAGAAGACGGCCGGGCCGCCGAGCTTCATGACGAAGACCGCGCTGCATCCGAAGGCGAGGACCGTGAGCAGCTGGAGGCGCCGCTTGTGGGCCATGACCGGGCGCTGTTCCTTCTGGGAGCCGCCCGCGCGGCCGGCCGGCCGGTGTCGGGCGAGCAGGACTCCCACGTCGAAGGCGGTGCAGCCCAGCAGGACCAGGCCGATGGCGACGGTGAGATCGGAGCGGGGGCCGACGACGGGCGTCGGGACCTGGCCGAGGACGGCCTGGGCGAGCGGGGCCACGCCCATGGCCATGTAGACGAAGAGCCAGAAGGAGCCCTGGAGCAGCTTGCGGCGGCTGGTGAGCACCATCGCGGAGAGGCGGGCGCCCGCGTACATGGTGAGGAGGAGCTGGAGCCAGAAGGCCGCGTCGCGGACGCCGGCGCCGGACTGGACGGCGACGAACAGCGGCAGGAAGACGGTGAATCCGAGGGCGAGCGGGACGGACAGCGCGCGGGAGAGCAGGGTCCGCGGGGTGGTGACCCGGCCCCAGCGGGTCTCGTCCTCGAACGGCGGCTCCACGGGTGGGACGGAGGGCTTGCGTATGTCCGTTGCCACTGCCGCCCCCACCCCCTGTGCCTGGTCCGCGCGCAGTCTAGTCTGAGCGGTCGGCGCCCGGGGAGGCGCCGTCGGGGGCGGAGCCAAGGACAGGACTTAGGCCCTGTCGTCAAAGTCCCGCCTGGCCCGCGCTACTTTGACGACAGGACCTAGGGGGCTTCAGTTGCGTGATCTTCCTGCCTTCACGCTGGCCGGATACGACAAGGGGCGCGGGCTGCTGACGCAGGCGCTCTGGTTCGCCGTGATGAACACCTTGTTCATGGCCTGGTTCTGCCCGGCGCGGCTACGGGTCGCGCTGCTGCGGGCGTTCGGGGCGAAGATCGGCCAGGGGGTGCTGATCCGGCACAAGGTGCGCGTCCTGTGGCCGTGGAAGCTCGACGTCGGGGACCACACCTGGATCGGCGAGGGCGCCTGGCTGCTGAACCTGGAGCCGGTGACGATCGGTTCGCACGTGTGCGTCTCGCAGGAGGCCATGCTGTGCACCGGCTCGCACGACCACCGCGCCGCTGACTTCCGTTACCGCAACGCGCCGATCGTGATCGAGGACGGCGCGTGGGTGGCGGCACGGGCCACCGTGCTGGCCGGGGTGACCGTGGGCCGCTGCGCGGTCGCGGGCGCCGGCGCCGTCGTACACGAGGACCTGCCGGAGCTGACCCTGCAGACGATGGACGGGCGGCGCCGCCCGGTCGAGGAGCCCAAGTGAGAGTCCTGCACGCCGTGACGCTCCACTCCCCTTCCCATGCCTTCGGCGGGCCGGTGCGGGTCGCGCTGAATCTGGCCAAGGGGCTGCGGGCCCGGGGTCACGAGGCGCGGCTGCTGGCGCTCGGCGAGGGTTTCGACCCCTGGCCGTCCTGCGTGGAGGGCGTACCCGCCAAGCTCTTCCCGGCGCGGCGCCTGCTCCCGCTGGGCTTCAGCGGGATGACCTCGCCCGCGCTGCTGGCCTCGGCGGGGCGTCTGGTGCGGGACGCGGACGTGGTCCATGTCCACCTGGCCCGGGACCTGGTGACGCTGCCGGTGGCCCTGGCGGCGCTGCGGGCCGGCAAGCCGCTGATGCTGCAGACCCACGGGATGGTGGACCCGAGCGAGAAGCTGCTGGCCAAGGTCCTGGACGCGGTGGCGGTACGCCGGCTGCTGCGCGGCGCGGACGCGGTGCTGTACCTGACCCCGCACGAGCGGGAGGGCCTGGACGCGGTGGTCGGCGGCGCGCCGCTGGCCAACGCGGTGCGGCTCGTCAACGGCACCCCCGCGCAGGAGGAGCGCCCTGCCCCGACCGGGCCCCCGCGCATCCTGTACTCGGCGCGCCTGCAGGCCCGTAAGCGGCCGGTGGACTTCGTGGACGCGGCTCCGGCGGTGCTGGCCGTGCACCCGGAGGCGCGGTTCGTGGTGGCGGGCCCGGACGAGGGCGAGCTGGCGGCCGTGCGCACCCGCGTCGCCTCCCTCGGCCTGGCGGCCCGTTTCACGGTCCCGGGGGCCCTGTCCAGTGCGGAGGTCCTGGCGGAACTGCGCCGGGCGCACGTCTACGTACTGCCGTCGGTGGACGAGCCGTTCCCGATGTCGGTCCTGGAGGCCCTCGCCGTGGGCGTCCCCTCGGTGGTGACCCACTCCAACGGCCTGGCCCGGGACATCGCGGCGGCGGGCGCCGGCCTGGCGGTCGACCCCGGCCCCGCGGGCGTCTCGGCGGCCGTCCTGTCCCTCCTGGATCCCGCCGCCAACGCCACCGCCTCCCGGTCGGCCCGCAAGCTGGCCGCCGACTCCTTCTCCATGGACGCGGTCCTGGACACCCTGCTCCCGGTCTACGAGGGAGCCGTACGGGGCTGATTCCCGCGCCGCGGGGATCAGAGGACGTCGCGGCGCTGCTCCACCACCGGGACCGCGCCCACGGCACGGCGGCGCTTGAGGACGCTCGTGTAGACGGCGAGGCCGATGGCGCCCACCGCCATCATGATCAGGCCGACCAGGTCGAGGTCGACGCTTCGCATCTCCCAGTCCGTCGCGAAGGTGAGGATCGCCCCCACCACGATCAGGCCGATGCAGCCACCAAGGCCGGTCATAGGACTCGCCTTTCGATTGAGGACGTGGTCACGCTCTGGGCACGCGGTTACCCGCAGGCGGCATGCGAAAACGCCCCCGAGGACCGGCAGTTCCGGTCTCGGGGGCGTCGGTGTACAGCGGGAGGAGCGTCACCGGCCGCCGCGCTGCCCCCTACGCGGGCACCCAGGCGTAGCAGCCTGTGGAGGTGAACTCCGCCGTGCCCGCCGGGATCGTCGCGGTGATCTTGTCGCCCGCGTTGAGCGGGGCCTCGGGGCCCGAGGCCAGGACCGAGCCGTCCTTGCCCTTCGCCTCCCAGGTGCAGGTCGTGGCCTGCGTCAGCGCGCGGTACGTGCCCGCCGCGGGCGACTGGCGCGGGCCCTCGGCGAAGCCCTTTTCCGCCGCGGCCAGGATCGGCTTCTGCTCCGGGCACAGGTGCGTGATCGCGTCCTTCGCCCCCGTGATCTCCCCGGTGATGACGGCTCCGGTCGCCGCGTCCTTGTCGCGCTTCGCCGTGCGCTCCACCCGCTGGCAGGCCTCCTGGCCGGTCTGCAGGACGGCCGCCGGGTCCATCTTCTCCGGCACGCGCCCGCTCAGGTACTTCTTCTCCTGCTCCGTGAAGCTGCCCGTCTTCGGGGTGATCTTGGCGTCGGGCAGGACGGGGCCGGTCGGCTTCGCGTCGGGGGCGGGCGCCGTGGTGGGCGGGGCGTCCGCCGGGTCCGGCACGGGCGCGGTGGCCGGCGGCTTCGCCTTCGCGGCCCCGTCGGAGTCGGCCTTGCCGTCGCCCGAACTGCAGGCGGTCAGTGTCAGGGCGGCGGCCAGCAGGACAGCAGCCGCTGCGGAGCGTCGGTACATCAGGTGGCTCCCGTACTTACTGGGTTGCTCGATGAGAGAGGGGTGCGGGGCCCGGCCGCGAACAGCCGGGCCCCGCATTCCGTCAGACTGCTGTCTGCATTACTTGGCGCCGAAGGTGAGCACCAGCTTCGGCGCGCCGTCCGCTGCCGTCGCCTCCGCGGACCAGATCCACAGCGGGTCGGTGCCCGTGCTCGTCAGGCCCAGGCTGTAGCTGCTGCCCAGCACCGCGGAGAGCGCGGTGGTGTCCAGCGCGACGTTGTGGACCGCCGAGCCGTCCGGCGCGCCCGCGAGGGTGCCCAGTGCGGTGGTGCCGAGGGTGGGCTTGGTGTTGAAGGTGGTGCCCGCGCCGCTCCAGGTGCCGGTGACCGGGACCACGGACACGGTGTCGGCGGTGCCGGCGCCCGTCTGCGTGGTGGTCTTGATCTGGAGCGAGGCGCTCTTGAGGACCTGCCCGGCCGGGGCTGCCGGGAGGTTGAAGCGCAGGTACGTCTCGTACGCCGAGGTGCCGCGCACCGCGAGCGAGGTGGACGTGCCGTAGGCGGTGCTCGGGGCGCCCTGGTTGATGTAGGTGTCCTCGGTCGCGGTGACCTGGGAGACCGTGTCGGTCGGGGCCTTGGCCAGGTCGAAGTGGCTCTTGACCTGGGCCTGGGTGAGCACCTTCGGGTAGACGGCCGTCTCGTCGATCTGGCCGGCGAAGAAGTTGCTCGTGGGGCGGGTCGGCCAACCGGCGAGGTTGTCGCCGCCGACGTGCCAGAAGCCCGCGTACTGGCCGGAGTCCTTCACGTCCAGCGTGCCCTTGCTCTGGCCGTCGACGTAGAGGGCCATGCCGCCGGGGCCCTGGGTTGCGACCACGTGGTGCCACTTGTTGTCGTTGTACGTGTCGAACAGACCGGTGGAGATGGTCCGGGTCGAGCCGTTGTGGACGCCGAAGACCAGCCGACCGGTGTTGGTCATGTAGATGTGCTTGTCGTACGAGCTGCTGTTGCGGGTGGTGTTGTTGCCGAAGCCGATCAGCTTGCCGCCGCGCGTGGTGCCGGTCTTGAACCAGGTCTCGATGGTGTACGCGCTGCCGACCGTCTGGCGGTGGTCGCTGTGCACCTGCTGGCTGGTCCCGTTGAAGCCCATCGCGGTGCTGCCGCCGGAGACGGCGCCGGGGGTCTGGCGCAGGGCCGGGGCGTTGACCTGGACGCCGCTGGTGTTGCCGCCGTTCGAGGAGTCGGCGACGTAGGGGCTGACGGTGTCGTCGTAGCGCCAGTACAGCTCGGCGCCGTCCGCGCGGACCTGGTTCGGGTACGCGTGCACCGCGGTCGGGACCGTCACGGAGGAGGTGGCCGACAGGGCGCTGGTGTTGCCCGCGCCGTCGGTCGCGGTCACGCGGTAGGTGTACGACTGGCCGGCCTTGACGGTGGTGTCGGTCCAGGAGGCCTGCGGCCGCTCCCACTCCAGGGAACTCGCGGTGACGGAGGCGATCGGGGTGGCCGAGCCGTTGCGGTAGATCCGGTAGGTCAGCTTGCTGTCGTCCGCGTCGTAGCTGGTGCGCCAGCGGACCTGGGCCTCGCCGGGCTTGACGCTGGCGGCGCTGGCGACCGGGGTGGTCGGGGCGCCGACGTCGCCGGTGGAGGCGAAGCGGGTGAGGGCCTGCTGCGGCTTGCCGTTGATGAGCGTGAACTCACCGCCGACCCACATGTACTTGACGTCGTTCTTCTGCGCCACGGCCATGACGCGCGGGCCGATGCCCTCGCCGAGACCGTCGTTGGCGGTGGGGTGCCAGCCGAGCTTGCCCGGCCCGCGCACGAATCCGTTCACGGGCGCGGGGGCGGCGCCTTCGTGGTCGGTCGGCTGGGCGAGCAGGAAGTGCCGCTTGCCATCGGGGAACTCCAGCTCGGTCGAGCAGTCGTGCGCGTGCGAGGAGCTGTAGAGCACTCCGTCGTACGGCAGGACGAACTGCGTGGCGCCCAGGCAGCGGTCGCGCCACTTCTCGCCGAAGTCGCTGAGCCGCAGGCCGATGCGGCCGTCGAAGACACCGCCGCCGGAGCCCTCGTTGCCCGTGTAGAAGCCGGTCGCGTCGGTGGAGATGTCCTTGACGACCGAGTTCGACGGGATGTTCGTGTACGTCTTGGTGACCGCACCGGTGGTGGAGTTCACCACCGCCAGCGCGTGAGTGTTGGCGCCGTTGACGGAGAAGAAGTCACCGCCCAGCAGCACGTTCTTGCCGTCCGGGGTGACCTCGATCGCGCGGCCCGGCTCGTCGGCGTTGGCGACGAAGGGCTTGAGCGCACCGGAGGTGGCGTCGACCGCGGCGAAGCGCTCGCGGGTCTGGCCCTCGACGGTGCCGAAGTCGCCGGCCGCGTACAGCGTGTTGTCGTCGGAGAGCGCGAGCGAGCGCACGGTGGCGGGGAAGCTGGGGTGGAACGCGGCCTTGGGCGTGCACGTCGCGATGTCGATCGCGGCGACGCTGGAGACCGGGGTGCCGTTGACGGCGCCGAAGGAGCCGCCCGCATACAGGGTCTTGCCGTCCTTCGAAACGACGAGCGTGCGCACGGTGGCGATGCCCTCGCCGATGGTGAAGGCGAGCTTGCAGGACGTGGGGCTGCCCGTCGCGGCGTCGAGCGCGACGAAGTTCACGGCCTCCTGCTCGGCCCCGCTGGTGGAGCCCTCGGGCGGGCGGACGGCCGAGAAGGTACCGCCGGCGAAGACGGTGCCGTTCGTCTGGGCCATCGCCCACACGATGCCGTTCGGCTGCCAGGTCGGCAGCGCGTCGGCGGTGAACGCCACCGGCGGCGTGATGGCGGACGCCTGAGGCATCAGCACCAGGCCTATACCGGTGCCGGCGCCTGCCAGTGACAGGACGAGGGCAGCAGTCAGCCCTCTGGATCTACGCATGAGCCCCCCAGGGCAATTGCCCGGTTTGATGGCTGGAACTATCCGAACAGCCATATGTACTCGCGCAGACTAGGGCTCACACTTGGCCCGGTCACCCCACTTGACCCCATTGCGTACCAACTTGGAATCAACGGGGCTCAGCTGGAGGGCGCACTTCGGACATACGGCAGGTGTGCCCCGGTCACGCCCGCACAGAACCGCGCGAGCGTGACGGAGACACGGCAAACCTAGGGGCAATATAAGGCCTCAGCGGTCGACGCGAACGCTTACGCCCGCCAGTTGGTCCTCGACCTGGCGGATGTCGGCGTCGACCATGATCTTGGCCAGTTCGGCGACCAGGACCGTCGGCTTCCAGCCGAGCAGGTCATGGGCCTTGGAGGCGTCGCCGATGAGCGCGTCGACCTCGCTGGGGCGCTCGTACTTGGGGTCGTAGCGCACGTGCTCGTTCCAGTCGAGACCGGCGTGGGTGAAGGAGGCCTCGACGAACTCGCGGACGGTCGCGGCCACGCCGGTCGCGACGACGTAGTCGGTCGCCTCGTCCTGCTGGAGCATGCGCCACATGGCGTCCACGTACTCCGGTGCGTAGCCCCAGTCGCGGACCGCGTCGAGGTTGCCGAGGTAGAGCTTCTCCTGGAGACCGGCCTTGATACGGGCGACCGCGCGGGTGATCTTGCGGGTCACGAAGGTCTCACCACGGCGCGGGGACTCGTGGTTGAAGAGGATCCCGTTGACGGCGAACATGCCGTACGCCTCACGGTAGTTCACCGTGGTCCAGTACGCGAAGACCTTGGCGGCGCCGTACGGGCTGCGCGGGTGGAACGGGGTCCCCTCGTTCTGCGGGGGCGGGGTGGCCCCGAACATCTCGGAGGACGAGGCCTGGTAGATGCGGGTGTCGACGCCGCTGGCCCGGATGGCCTCCAGCAGCCGCAGCGCGCCGAGGCCGGTCACGTCGCCGGTGTAGAGCGGCGCGTCGAAGGACACGCGCACGTGCGACTGCGCGCCGAGGTTGTAGACCTCGTCGGGGCGTATCTCACGGAGCAGGTTCACCAGGGCGACGCCGTCGGAGAGGTCGGCGTGGTGCAGGACGAAGGACCGGTTGGGGGCTTGCGGGTCCTGGTAGATGTGGTCGATGCGCTCCGTGTTGAAGCTGGAGGACCGCCGCACGAGCCCGTGCACCGTATAGCCCTTGGAGAGCAGGAGCTCGGCGAGGTACGAGCCGTCCTGCCCGGTGACGCCGGTGATCAGTGCGGTCTTGCCCATGAAGGGTCCCCCTGGTGTTCGTCGCGGTTCGTGGTGGTTCGTCGTGGTGAGCGGGCGGTGAGCGGTGTCCGTGTCCGCGGGGCACCGGCGCGGTCCGAGGCCCGGCGACCGGATGCGTACCGTACACGCCGGGTCCGGCCGCGTTTGCGGCGGATTCCGCCGGGCGCGCCGCGCGCACGCGCACACGACCGGGGCGCGCCCGTCGCCCCCGCGGTCCCCGGTCCGCTTTCCCCCGGCGGGCATCCGGGAGCCGGGTACGCGCCGGCTCCCGCCGGGGTACGCGTCGCCCGACTGCCGGACCCCGGCCGGGGTCCGGTGCGGCCGGACCGGCGGGATCCGGGCTGACGCCACCCCCGCAGGAGCGGACTGGCATCATCGGCGGTATGACAAGTTCGCTGCCGCTCCTGCCCCCGCACGCCCGCGTCTTCGTCGCGGGACACCGCGGCCTCGTGGGGTCCGCGGTCGCCCGGCGGCTCACCGCCGACGGTCACGAGGTGCTCAGCCGGGGCCGCGCCGACCTCGACCTGCGCGACGCCGCGGCGACCGAGGCGTACCTGAAGGACGTCCGCCCGGACGCCGTCGTGCTGGCCGCCGCCAAGGTCGGCGGGATCATGGCCAACAGCACGTACCCGGTGCAGTTCCTGGAGGACAACCTCAAGATCCAGCTCAGCGTCATCGCCGGGTCGCACGCGGCCGGGGTCGGCCGTCTGCTCTTCCTCGGCTCCTCCTGCATCTACCCGAAGCTGGCTCCGCAGCCGATCCGTGAGGACGCCCTGCTGACCGGCCCGCTGGAGCCGACCAACGAGGCCTACGCCCTCGCGAAGATCGCGGGTATCGTCCAGGTCCAGTCCTACCGCAAGCAGTACGGGGCCTCGTACATCTCGGCCATGCCGACGAACCTCTACGGCCCGGGCGACAACTTCGACCTGGAGTCCTCGCACGTCCTGCCCGCCCTCATCCGGCGCTTCCACGAGGCCGCCGCCGAGGGCCGCGAGGAGGTCACCCTGTGGGGCTCCGGCACCCCGCGCCGGGAGTTCCTGCACGTGGACGACCTGGCGGCGGCCTGTGCGGTGCTGCTCGGCGGTTACGACGGTGACGAGCCCGTCAACATCGGCTGCGGCGAGGACCTGACCATCAAGGCGCTGGCCGAGACGGTCGCCGAGGTGACGGGCTTCGAGGGCCGCCTGGCCTGGGACACGTCCAAGCCGGACGGGACCCCGCGCAAGCTTCTCGACGTCAGCCGCCTGACCTCGCTCGGCTGGAAGCCCGCCATCCCGCTGCGGGACGGCATCGCGGCCACGTACCGGTGGTGGCGCGAGCAGAGCTGACCTCACCCGACGGCCCCTCAGTACGCTCCGCGACCGTCGACGACGGCGCGGAGCGTGCGGCCCATGACGTCGACGTCACTGGTGAAGGACCAGTTGTCGACGTACTGCAGATCGAGCTGAATCGTTTCGTCCCACGACAGGTCCGACCGCCCGCTGATCTGCCACAGGCCCGTCATCCCGGGCCGCACGGTGAGCCGGCGCAGCTCGACCTCGTCGTACTTCGCCACCTCCTCCGGCAGCGGCGGGCGCGGCCCGACCAGCGACATGTCGCCGGTCAGCACGTTCAGCAGCTGCGGCAGTTCGTCCATCGAGGTGCGGCGCAGCAGTCGGCCGACCCGGGTCACCCGGGGGTCGCGGCGCATCTTGAACATCAGGCCGTCGTGTTCGTTGGCCCCGGACAGCTCGGCCTTGCGGGCATCGGCGTCGGCGACCATCGTGCGGAACTTCCACATGACGAACGGGGCACCGTCGCGGCCTATGCGCCGCTGCCGGTAGAAGGCCGGGCCCGGTGAGCCGAGGCGTATCGCCAGCACGATCCCGAGGAACAGCGGCGAGAGGAACAGCAGCCCGAGCGCGGCTCCGGCGCGGTCCAGGACCGACTTGAGCAGGGTCTGGACCCCCCGGCTCACCGGCGGCGCGACCCGCAGTACGGCGAGCCCGCCGGCGGACAGGGTCTCCAGCCGCTTGACGGAGACCTCCACCAGCCCGGGAAAGACGGCGAGTTCGAGCCCGGCGTCGTGCAGGGTCCAGGCGACCCGGCGCAGCCGCTCCCCCGAGATCCGCGCGCCGGAGGCGACCAGCACCAGGTCGGCGTGGTGGCTGCGGACGGCCCCGAGCACGGCCGCGGAGTCGCCGTTGGGGGCCTGCGGCATGTCGGCGTCGAGCCGGGCCGCGACGGGCACGCCGCTGACGAGGGAGCCGACGCCGACCGGCACCACGCCGACGACGACGTACGGATGGTCGGTGCGGGCGGCGAGGCGCGCGATGAGGTCCTCGGCGGCGTCGGGCTCCCCCACCACCAGGACCCGGCTGACGGCATGGGCCTCGCGGCGGGCAGCGGAGAGGTGGCGGTAGGTCAGCTTGTGGCAGGCGACGGTGATGAGGAGGGCGGGCAGCAGCGCTCCGAGCGCGGCCAGCCGGGGCGTGCTCTCGCCGGTGACGACGCGGGCCACCGCGAGGACACCGATCAGAATCAGCCAGTCGTGCAGGACGGGCAGCACACCCCGGGACTCACCGAGCAGCCGGGCCGCGTACCGGCGGCGCAGCGCCTGTACGCCGGTCCACGCGAGAGCCGCGGCGACGGCGCAGTACGCCGGCCTGACCTGCTGCGCGGCCTCGAAGACGAGTCCCACCGGAACGGCGGCGCCGAGGAAGTCGGCGGCGATGGCGGCCGGCAGGTACCAGCGGGCTTTGTCGCCGAGCCGACGCGTGGGCGCAGCGAACTCCTGGGCCGTTCCGGCCATTCTTTGCGCAGGAAAATGGACATGCCTCATGGGCCCCCCTGGCACGTGGTCTATGACAGTGGCGCCGATCCTCGGCTTCCCCGGGCCTCGGACATCCGGCGCACCGGGAAACAGTACGACAAACGCCCGTACGACAGATGCCGTTCGACCGAACGCGGCCTCTTGTTGTCCAAGCGTTAGCAACCGGTCCCAATCGTTCCGAATGCCGGGCGATTCTTTCGCACACAAAGGTGAATGGTCCGGATACCGGATGCGTCTGCACGGACAACGAACTGTTTCCGGCCAACCTTTTGACGCGGTCCTGACATCCCACTCCGCAGGTGCCACTCTTCGACCGTTCATCGCACAGCCCTGATCTGCCCGGAGACCCACCCAGCCGTCCGGAACCCCCCTTGCAGAAGGAGTCTGCGTTGAGTCCCACCCCCCACAGGCGTGCCACCGCGGCCGGCGCGCTCATAGCCGCGGCAGCCATGCTCGCCGTCGGCATACAGACCGGCACCGCGACCGCCGACGCCACCGCGTCGCAGGCCCGCACGGCCGCCCAGCCCAACCCGGGCGCGGCCAACCTGAAACTCAGCGCCTCGGAGCGTGCGACGCTCCTCGCCGAAGCCAACTCGACCACCGCGCAGGCGGCCAGGGCGCTCGGCCTCGGCAGCGGTGAGAAGCTCGTCGTCCGCGATGTGGTCAAGGACGCGGACGGCACCACGCACACCTCGTACGAGCGGACCTACGACGGTCTGCCCGTCCTCGGCGGTGACCTGACGGTCCACGCCAAGGACGGCGTCACCAAGAGCGTCACCAAGGCGACCCACCACGAGATCAAGGTGGCGGACACCACCGCCTCGGTCACGCCGTCGGCCGCCGAGAGCCAGGCCGTCTCCGCCGCCAACGCCGAGGGCTCGAAGGAGGCCAAGGCCTCCAAGGCCGCCCGCAAGGTGATCTGGGCGGCCGAAGGCGCTCCCGTCCTCGCGTACGAGACCGTCGTCGGCGGCCTCCAGCACGACGGCACGCCCAACGAACTGCACGTGGTGACCGACGCCAAGACCGGCGCCAAGATCACCGAGTGGCAGGCGGTCGAGACCGGCACCGGCAACACGATGTACAGCGGCCAGGTGACGCTCGGGACCTCGCAGTCGGGCAGCACGTACAACCTGACCGATGCCAATCGCGGCAACCACAAGACGTACAACCTCAACCGCGGCACCTCCGGCACCGGCACGCTCTTCTCCGGCCCGGACGACACGTGGGGCAACGGCCTGCCGGCCAACCTGGAGACGGCCGCCGCCGACGCCCACTACGGCGCGCAGGTGACGTGGGACTACTACAAGAACGTGCACGGCCGCAACGGCCTGCGCAACGACGGGGTCTCCCCGTACAGCCGCGTCCACTACGGCAACAACTACGTGAACGCCTTCTGGCAGGACTCCTGCTTCTGCATGACGTACGGCGACGGCGACGGCAACGCCAAGCCGCTGACCTCCACCGACGTGGCCGCCCACGAGATGACGCACGGTCTGACCTCGGTCACCGGCAACATGACCTACTCCGGTGAGCCCGGCGGTCTGAACGAGGCGACCTCCGACATCATGGCGGCGGCCGTCGAGTTCTACGCCAACAACCCGCAGGACGTCGGCGACTACCTGGTCGGCGAGAAGATCGACATCCGCGGCAACGGCACCCCGCTGCGCTACATGGACAAGCCGAGCAAGGACGGCTCCTCCAAGGACGCGTGGTACTCGGGCATCGGCTCCATCGACGTCCACTACTCCTCGGGCCCGGCCAACCACTGGTACTACCTGGCCTCCGAGGGCTCGGGCGCCAAGGTCGTCAACGGCGTGAGCTACGACTCGCCGACCTCGGACGGCCTCCCGGTCACCGCGATCGGCCGCGACGCCGCCTCGAAGATCTGGTTCCGCGCGCTGACGGTGGGCTACTTCAAGTCGAACACCAACTACGCCGCCGCCCGTACGGCCACCCTGCAGGCCGCCGCCGACCTGTACGGCGCGGGCTCGACCACCTACAACAACACGGCCAACGCCTGGGCGGCCGTCAACGTCGGCGCCCGTGTCGTGAGCGGTGTCACGGTCACCAACCCCGGTAACCAGACCACCGTCACGGGCAGCGCGGTCAGCCTGCAGATCCAGGCCAGCAGCACCAACGCCGGTGCGCTGAGCTACGCGGCGACCGGCCTGCCGGCCGGGCTGTCGATCAACGCCTCCACCGGCCTGATCTCCGGCACCGCCACCACCGCCGGCACGTCCAACGTGACCGTCACGGTGACGGACTCCGCGAGCAAGACCGCCACGGCGTCGTTCACCTGGACCGTCGGCACCTCTCAGCCGAGCGTCTTCGAGAACACCACGGACTACCAGATCGCGGACAACTCCACCGCGGAGTCCCCGATCTCCGTATCCCGCTCCGGCAACGCGCCGAGCACCCTCAAGGTGGACGTGAACATCGTCCACACCTACGTGGGTGACCTCAAGGTCGACCTGGTCGCCCCCGACGGCAGCGTCTACAACCTGCGCAACCGCAGCGGCGGGAGCGCGGACAACATCGTCCAGACCTTCACGGTCAACGCTTCGGCCGAGGTCGCGGCCGGCGTCTGGAAACTCCGGGTCGCCGACCTCGCCAGCCTCGACACCGGCTACATCAACAGCTGGAAGCTCACCTTCTGACCACGGGTGAGTGACAACTGACCGACCACGGGGCCGCCCGGGAGGAGATCTCCCCGGGCGGCCCTGTTCCATGGGGCTTCCCTCGGCCGGTGGCCGGCGCGGACAGGCCGGGCCGGGCCCCGGTCACAGCACGAGGCCGTCTCTTTCGGATCTTGCCGGGCCCGCGCTGCCCGGCACCGCACCTCGCTGTGTTGTCGGAAGCGCCCCGGTACGTCCAGTACAAGGACGCTCCTCCGCCTTGCGATGCACGGCACCGGTCAACGCGGGCTCGGCCGACAAGATCCGAAAGAGACGACCTAGCCCGCGGGGACGAAGACCACGGAGTAGGTGCGGACGACGGTGGCCTGACCGGGCTTCACCGCGTCCATCGGGTGCCCGACGCAGCCCCTGGTCCCGTACAGCAGGGCGATGCCGCTGGTCTCGTTGACCAGGTCGGTGGCCGGAGTGCCGCCGATGCCGGGGAGGTCGATGCAGACGTGGTCGTTCGGGCGGACGAGCACCGCGGTGGCGGATTCCCCCGAGGCGTCGGTGAAGGTGTACTCGAAGCCGCCGGAGGCGGCGGTGGACAGGCCTGCGGCGGGCAGGACGAGGGCGAAGGCGGCGGCGACGGCTGCGGTCGCGGCGGTACGGGTGCGCATGCGGGGCAGCGTAGGAGCGGCCGGGGCGGTGCTGGCTGCCGAAACGGTTCGCCCGTGGGGTGGTTCCCGCAGATTCACCCGAAAGGCCCGGCGCCCCGGCGCCCGCACGGGACGTCCAGGGGTGCCGGGCCTTCGCCGTCACGCCGTCGCCGGGCCGGCCGGGACGGCCGGGGAGGGCCGGGCGGCTGGTCGGCCCGCCGCCCGTCCCCCGCCCCGAAACCCGCACCGGCACCGGCACCGGCCCCGGCAGCCTCAGCGCAGGTGTACGCCGTCCGCCGCGCCGACGTCGCTGTCCACCGGCCCCGCGACCAGCCCCAGTTCGGCCGGCGTCGCCAGCAGCGGGTGCGCGGGCAGGATGCGTACGGTGTACCCGAACGGCCCCGTGCGGTCGAGGGCGAGCGGGCCCTCGTACACCCAGCGTCCCTCCAGGTCGGGACCCGCGGCCGGCTTGAGCGGGAAGGCCCGCCCGTCCCGGATCACGTCCTGGGGGTCCACCCGGCCCGCGACGGCCTGCACTTCCACGTCCTCCGGGGTCAGCGCGTCCAGGGACACCCGTACCCGCAGCGTGAGGGTGGCCCCGAGCTCGGCGGTGCCGTTCACGGGAGCCGCCGCCAGCGCCTCCACGTGCTCGACTCCGACCCGCGGCCAGGCCGCCCGGACCCGCCCCTTCCACCAGGCGAGGTCCCGCGCCGCCTCGGCGGTCAGGGCACGGTGGGCGTGTGCGGCCGGCGTGTAGAGCCGCTCCACGTACTCCCGCACCATTCGTCCGGCGAGCACCTTCGGCCCCAGTGAGACCAGGGTGCGCCGGACCATCTCGATCCACCGCACGGGAAGCCCGCTGCGGCCGGCCCGGTCGTAGAACCGGGGCGCGACCCGGCTCTCGATCAGCTCGTAGAGGGCGTTGGCCTCCAGCTGGTCGCGCCGGTCCTCGTCCGTCCCCAGACCGTCGGCGGTCGGAATGGCCCAGCCGAAGTCGGGCTCGAACCACTCGTCCCACCACCCGTCCAGCACGGACAGGTTGAGGCAGCCGTTCAGTGCGGCCTTCATCCCGCTCGTCCCGCACGCCTCCAGCGGCCGCAGGGGGTTGTTCAGCCAGACGTCGCACCCGGGGTAGAGCTTCTGGGCCATGGCCATGCCGTAGTCGGGCAGGAAGACGATCCGGTGCCGCACCCGCGGGTCGTCCGCGAACTGCACCAGCTCCTGCACGAGCCGCTTGCCGCCGTCGTCGGCCGGGTGCGCCTTGCCCGCGACCACGATCTGCACCGGCCGGTCCGGGTCCAGCAGCAGCCCGCGCAGCCGATCCGGGTCACGCAGCATCAGAGTCAGCCGCTTGTACGAGGGCACGCGCCGGGCGAAGCCGATGGTGAGCACGTCCGGGTCCAGTACGGAGTCCACCCAGCCCAGCTCGGCCTCCGCCGCCCCGCGCTGACGCCACGAGGCCCGCAGCCTGTCGCGTACCTCCTGCACCAGCTGCTCCCGCAGCACCCGCCGCAGATCCCAGACGTCCTGGTCGGAGATGTCCGCGACCGCGTCCCAGCGCGGGGATCCGCCGACCGAGAGGGCGTCCTCGGTGCGGCCGGCGCCGATCTGCCGGATGCCGAGCCGGACGACCTCGGGGGCCACCCAGGTGGGGGCGTGCACCCCGTTGGTCACGGAGGTGATGGGCACGTCCGCCGGATCGAAGCCCGGCCACAGCCCGGCGAACATCTCCCGGCTGACCGCGCCGTGCAGGGTGGACACCCCGTTGGCCCGCTGGGCCAGGCGCAGCCCCATGACGGCCATGTTGAACACCCCGGGATCGCCTCCGGGGTAGGACTCGGCGCCCAGTTCCAGGATCCGATCGACGGGTACGCCGGCCAGTTCGCCGCCGTCACCGAAGTGCCGGGCGACCAGGGCCCGCTCGAAGCGGTCGATGCCGGCCGGGACGGGGGTGTGCGTGGTGAACACGGTCCCGGCCCGGACCGCCTCGACCGCGGCGTCGAAGCCGAGGCCGCGCTCCCGCTCCAGTTCCCTTATGCGCTCCAGCCCCAGGAAGCCGGCGTGGCCCTCGTTGGTGTGGAAGACCTCGGGGTCGGGGTGGCCGGTGAGGCCGCAGTACAGCCGGACGGCCCGGACGCCGCCGATGCCGAGGAGCATCTCCTGGAGCAGCCGGTGGTCGCTGCCGCCGCCGTAGAGGCGGTCGGTCACCTCGCGGGCCGCCGCGTCGTTGTCCTCGACGTCGGAGTCCAGGAGCAGCAGCGGCACCCGCCCGACGCGGGCCTGCCAGATGTGCGCGTGCAGGTTCCGGCCGCCGGGCAGGGTCAGGGAGACCCGGGCGGGGGTCCCGTCCTCCTGGCGCACCAGGCCGACGGGCAGTTCGTTGGGATCCAGTACGGGGTAGTGCTCCTGCTGCCAGCCGTCCCGGGAAAGCGACTGCCTGAAGTACCCGTGCCGGTACAGCAGTCCCACGCCGATGAGCGGAACGCCGAGGTCGCTGGCGGCCTTGAGGTGGTCACCGGCGAGGATCCCGAGCCCGCCGGAGTACTGCGGCAGGGCGGCGGTGATACCGAACTCGGGGGAGAAGTAGGCGATCGCGGCGGGCAGACCGCCTTCGGGCTCCTGCCCCTGGTACCACCTCCCGCCGTTCACATAGTCATCGAGGTCGGCGGAAACGGCGGCGAGCCGCCGCAGGAACCGGCGGTCGCCGGCCAGTTCCGCGAGCCGGGCGGCGGAGACGGTGCCGAGCAGGCGGACGGGGTCGCGGCCGGCGGCCTGCCAGCCCTCGGGGTCGACGGATTGGAAGAGTTCGCGGGTCTCGGCATGCCACGACCAGCGCAGATTGCGCGCGAGGTCGGCGAGCGGCAGCAGGGGGTCTGGGAGGACGGGGCGCACGGTGAACCGACGGATAGCCTTCACGTGTTCCACCTTCGCAGGGGATTACGGACGGGAGCGGTCACACCACGCTGTGCACCCGCGCTTCACCCCCGGAAGGCTAGCGGGGACGGCCCCCGCCGACCATGGCGCCCCGACCGGGCCCCCACTCCAGGGTGCCGACGGGGGCCTTGCGCGAGGTCCGCCGCGGAGCGGGCAGGGGGCGGCGCCCCGTACCGCCCGCGGCAGGTCACGTACCCGGTGGACGCGGGGCCGCCGGCCGCGTCCGACCCCCTTCCAACAGGTCGCGCAGGTACGGTCGCAGGTGCTGCGGCAGCGCCCCGGCGTCCAGCCCGCGCAGCACTGCCAGCGCCGGCTCCTCCAGGAAGCGGCTCAGCTCCAGCAGCGCGTGCAGTCCTGCTTCCAGCGCGGCCGGGTCCTCCTCCCGTACGACCGTCCGGACCAGCGCGGCGCACAGGTACCGCCCCACCTCCGGCTCCCAGGAGTCCGGCCGGTCCGAGGCCTCGTCGGCGGCGAGCTCCCGTACCCGGGGGTCGGCCGCGCGCAGGAGGCGTACGAACTCCCGTGGCCGGGGGTCGGCGTCCAGGCGGTCCCACTCGCCGAGGGCCCGCGCCCCGGCTCCGGAGAGCAGTACCCGGGCCGTGGAGGCGGGGTCCAGCCGGTTCACGGCCCGCCCGTAGAACTCCATGCGCTCCAGTACCACCCACTGCCCCTGCGGGGTGCGCAGGGTGAGCCCGGTGTGCGGGACGCCCCGCAGGCAGCGCACCACGGTCAGGGTTCCCGCCCCGGCGGGCTCCACCGGCCCGGAGATCTGGAGCCGCGCCGCCCGGGCGAGCAGCCGGCCCAGCACGGGTGACTCGGAGCGGAGCCCGGCGAGCCGGAGCAGCGCCATGTCGTCCAGGGCCGCTTCGACGGTCGCCAGCGCGTCGAGCTGAGCCTCCAGGGCGGCCGGGTCGTGCTCCCGTACGGCGGCCTCGGCCAG
Source organism: Streptomyces sp. NPDC003038 (assembly GCF_040611115.1). Taxonomy (NCBI): domain Bacteria; kingdom Bacillati; phylum Actinomycetota; class Actinomycetes; order Kitasatosporales; family Streptomycetaceae; genus Streptomyces; species Streptomyces sp. NPDC003038. The sequence continues at coordinate 98,685 of NZ_JBEXNN010000010.1, read as the reverse complement.
CGCCGACGCCACGTGCCGCTCCTCCTCCGGGGACCGCACCACGGCCGCCGCCTCCCGCGCGGCGCTCTCCCGCACCCGGGGGTCGGGCGCGCGCAGGCGGCGTATGTGGTCGGGGACGGTGAGGTCGCCGTCGCCGAGGTGTTCATGCCATGTCCCCATGCCCATAGGGCATTGTCGCCCGTACGGCGGACGGGGTGGAATCGGCCAGATTTCCGACCCGCCCTTCCGGAACGCCTGGGGTGCGCACGGCCGTGTCGGGAGCACCTCACGGGTGCGAGCGAGCGGGTTCAGGCGGTCCGACGTACCGGAAGAGCGGCACGGGAGGGACCGGTGAGGTGGGTGGGACAGGAGGCGCGCGCCCGCACCCCACGCGGTCCCCACCGCCGTGACGGAGCCCCGCGGAGGTCGGCCGAGCCCTTGGCCCGGCCCGTGCCACTACGTACGAGTAGTTAACCGAGCCCCCGGATTGGGCCGGGTGAGAGTGGGAAGGGCTCCCCGGGTACGCGTGGTACGCGACGGCGCACCCGCCCGAACCCTCCCCCGCCACCCGAGTGAACGCGGACAGGAGCGGCCATGCCCGCAGCCCAGCCGTCCACTGAGCGGCTAGAAACAGAGCGAACAGAGCGTGCACGACCAGCCGGTCATCCGGCTGAACTGTTGTCACCGAGCCCTGCGAACTGCCCCCAGGTGAGCCCATCATGATCGGTCGCATTCCCGTGCTGGACGTCCGCCCCGCCGTCGACTGCGGCGCCAGACCCGCCAAGGCGGTCGTGGACGAGGTATTCGAGATCTCCGCCACCGTGTTCCGCGAAGGGCACGACGCCGTCGCCGCCCACGTCGTGCTCCGTGACCCGAGCGGGCGGCTGCGGCCCCCCGTGCCCCTGCGGGAGCTCGCCCCCGGTACCGACCGGTGGGGGGCCCGGGTGTCCGCCGAGGTCGAGGGGAGGTGGACGTACACCGTCGAGGCGTGGAGCGATCCGATCGCCACCTGGCGGGCGCACGCGGCGATCAAGATCCCGGCCGGCATGGACATCGACCTCACGCTCGTCGAGGGCGCCGAGCTCTACGAGCGGGCCGGCACCAGGATTCCCAAGCGCGACGGCCGCGAGGCCGTGCTGACCGCCGCCGACGTGATGCGGGACGAGGACCGGCCGGTCGCCGTCCGGTACGCGGCCGCCCTCGCCCCCGAGGTGGACGCCGCGCTCGCGAGGCGCCCGTACCGGGAGCTGGTCACCGCTTCGAAGGCCCTGCCGCTGCTGGTCGAGCGCAAGCGGGCGCTCTTCGGCTCCTGGTACGAGATGTTCCCCCGCTCCGAGGGGGCCGTGGTGGAGCCCGGCGAGGCGCCCGTCAGCGGCACCTTCCGGACCGCCGCCGAGCGGCTGCCCGCGATCGCCGCCATGGGCTTCGACGTGGTCTACCTGCCGCCCATTCACCCGATCGGGAGCACCTACCGCAAGGGTCCGAACAACACTCTTTCGGCTGGCAGTTGGGACCCGGGTGTGCCGTGGGCCATCGGCTCGACGGAGGGCGGGCACGACGCCGTCCACCCGGACCTCGGCACCATCGAGGACTTCGACGCGTTCGTCGCCAGGGCCCGCGATCTGCGCATGGAGGTCGCGCTCGACTTCGCACTCCAGTGCTCCCCCGACCACCCCTGGGTGGAGAAGCACCCCGAGTGGTTCCGGCACCGGGCCGACGGGACGATCGCGTACGCCGAGAACCCGCCGAAGAAGTACCAGGACATCTACCCGGTCCACTTCGACACCGACATGCCCGGCATCATCGAGGAGACCGTCCGCATCCTGCGGCACTGGATGGACCACGGCGTCCGGATCTTCCGGGTCGACAACCCGCACACCAAGCCTGTCGTCTTCTGGCAGAAGGTGATCGCGAACATCAACAAGACCGACCCGGACGTGATCTTCCTCGCCGAGGCCTTCACCCGCCCCGCGATGATGCGCGCGCTCGCGGCCGTCGGCTTCCAGCAGTCGTACACGTACTTCACCTGGCGCAACACGAAGGCGGAGCTGACCGAGTACGTGACCGAGCTCTCGAGCACCCGCTCGGCCTCCGTCATGCGGCCGAATTTCTTCGTCAATACGCCCGACATCCTGCACGCATACCTTCAGCACGGCGGCCGCCCGGCCTTCGAGGTACGCGCGGTCCTCGCCGCCACCCTCTCCCCCACCTGGGGCGTCTACGCGGGGTACGAGCTCTGCGAGAACACCCCGGTCAAAGAGGGCAGCGAGGAGTACCTGAATTCCGAGAAATACGAATTCAGGCCACGCGACTGGGCCGCCGCCGAGCGCGAGGGCCGCACCATCGCCCCGCTGATCACCTCCCTGAACCGGATCCGCCGCCGCAATCCCGCTCTCCAGCAGCTGCGCGACATCCACTTCCACACGACCGACAACGAACAGGTGATCGCCTACTCGAAGCACGCCGGAGCCAACTCCGTACTGGTGGTCGTCAACCTCGACCCGCACCACACCCAGGAGGCGACGGTCTCGTTGGACATGCCGGTACTCGGCCTCGACTGGCACGGGTCCCTCGCGGTGCGCGACGAGCTCACCGGCGAGACCTATCACTGGGGCAGGGCGAATTACGTGCGTCTAGAGCCGGGCCGCACGCCCGCGCACGTACTGGCAGCTCTGCGACCGTCCCCGCCCACCGGAGGGTCACCCACCTCATGATGATCAACGATCCCGTCCACGACACCTTCGAGGACACCCCCGCCAAGGACCGCGATCCCGACTGGTTCAAGCGGGCGGTCTTCTACGAAGTCCTCGTCCGCTCCTTCCACGACAGCAACGGCGACGGCGTGGGGGACCTCCAGGGACTCACCGCCAAGCTGGACTACCTCCAGTGGCTCGGCGTCGACTGCCTGTGGCTGCCGCCCTTCTTCGCCTCACCCCTCCGCGACGGGGGCTACGACGTCTCCGACTACACCTCCGTACTGCCCGAATTCGGTGACCTCGCCGACTTCGTCGAATTCGTGGACGCCGCGCACCAGCGCGGCATGCGAGTGATCATCGACTTCGTCATGAACCACACGAGCGACCAGCACGAGTGGTTCCAGCAGTCGCGCAAGGACCCTGACGGTCCGTACGGCGACTACTACATGTGGGCCGACAACGACAAGCAGTACCAGGACGCCCGCATCATCTTCATCGACACCGAGACCTCGAACTGGACGTACGACCCGCTACGCAAGCAGTACTACTGGCACCGCTTCTTCTCGCACCAGCCTGACCTCAATTTCGAGAACCCGGCCGTGCAGGAGGAGATCATCTCCGCCCTCCGTTTCTGGCTCGACCTCGGCATCGACGGATTCCGGCTCGACGCCGTCCCGTACCTGTACGCCGAGGAGGGCACCAACTGCGAGAACCTGCCGCGCACGCACGCGCTGCTCAAGCGGGTGCGCGCGGAGATCGACGCGCACTACCCGGACACCGTCCTGCTCGCCGAGGCCAATCAGTGGCCGGAGGACGTCGTCGACTACTTCGGGGACTACGCCAAGGGCGGGGACGAGTGCCACATGGCGTTCCACTTCCCCGTCATGCCGCGCATCTTCATGGCCGTACGAAGAGAGTCCCGCTACCCCGTGTCCGAGATCCTGGCCAAGACCCCGGCGATCCCGGAGCGCTGCCAGTGGGGCATCTTCCTGCGCAACCACGACGAGCTCACCCTCGAAATGGTCACCGACGAAGAGCGCGACTACATGTACGCCGAGTACGCCAAGGACCCCCGGATGCGGGCCAACATCGGCATCCGCCGCCGGCTCGCCCCGCTCCTCGACAACGACCGCAACCAGACCGAGCTGTTCACCGCCCTGCTGCTGTCCCTGCCGGGTTCGCCGATCCTCTACTACGGCGACGAGATCGGCATGGGCGACAACATCTGGCTGGGCGACCGGGACGGCGTGCGCACGCCCATGCAGTGGACGCCGGACCGCAACGCCGGTTTCTCCTCCTGCGATCCGGGCAGGCTGAACCTGCCGGTCATCATGGACCCGGTCTACGGGTACCAGGTCACCAACGTCGAGGCGTCGATGGCATCGCCCTCGTCGCTGTTGCACTGGACCCGGCGGCTGATCGAGATCCGCAAGGCGAACCCCGCCTTCGGACTCGGCTCGTACACCGAACTGCCGTCGTCGAACCCGGCGGTGCTCGCGTTCCTGCGCGAGTACGGGGACGACCTGGTGCTGTGCGTGCACAACTTCTCGCGCTTCGCGCAGCCCACCGAGCTGGATCTGCGGTCGTTCAACGGGCGGGTCCCGGTGGAGCTCACGGGTGATGTGCGCTTCCCCCCGATCGGCGAGTGGCCGTACCTGCTGACCCTGGCGGGACACGGCTTCCTCTGGTTCCGGCTGCGGACCGAACAACGGACCGAGCCTCGGCCGGAGTAGCGAGCCGAGTACGGGGCGGGCCGCGCGAATGGGTCAACCGCCCGCCCCTGTACGGATCATCCTGACCCGACACTCGCACATACCGGAGAAGCAACTGCCGCACATCCGGGACACTCTGCGCATTCTGTGACGGCCCGGGGAAAGGACGCGACGCCATGTCGGAGGCTGCATCCGCCCGGAGCCGGCTGACGGCCGACCGGGCCGCAGGAATCGGCCCGCTGGAGCCGATGCTGCGGGCCTGGCTGCCCGCACAACGCTGGTTCGCGGGCAAGGGCCGCACCATCAGCAGGCTGAGAACGGTCTCGGCGGCGGAACTGCTGCCACCGGGCTCCGCACCCGGGCTGCTGCACCTGCTCCTCGATGTGGACGGGGACTGCTACCAACTACTGCTGGGCATCCGCCCGTCCCTGCCGCCCGGGCTCGCGCCCGCGCTGATCGGACACGCGCAGGAGGGCCCGTACGCGGGCAAGGCGGTCTACGAAGGGCTCGGCGACCCCAAGCTGGCGGCCCTGCTGCTGGAGCGGCTGCGCTCCCCCGGCACGCTCGGTCCGCTGCGCTTCGACCGGGACCCGCAGGCGCCGATCCCGGCGGGGCTCGCGCCCCGGCCGCTGTCCGGCGAGCAGACGAACTCCTCGCTGATCTATGGAGATTCGTTCATCCTCAAGGTGTTCCGCCGGGTCGGTCCCGGCGTCAACCCCGATCTGGAACTGCCCAGGGCCCTGGCCGCCGTGGGCTGCGCCCGTGTCCCGGCACCCGTCGCCTGGTACGAGGCCGAACTGACGGGCACCGAGTCGCTGACCCTGGGCGTACTCCAGCCCTACCTGCGCGGCTCCGACGACGGCTGGCAGCTGGCCCTGCGCAAGCTCGGCTCCGGAGGCGACTTCACCGCCGAGGCGCACGCGCTCGGCCGGGCCACCGCCGAGGTGCACAGTGCCCTGGCCCGAGCCCTGCCCACCCTCGCGCTCGGCCCGGAGCAGACCGCCCGGCTCGCCGCCGGAATGACCGCGCGACTGGCCGCCACCGCCCGGGAGGTGCCCGCGCTGCGGCCCTACGAGGCGGGGCTGCGGGGCGCCTTCGACGCGCTGGCCGCCTCGCGCGGGGCCGGAGTGGCGGCCCAGCGGATCCACGGGGACCTGCATCTGGGCCAGACCCTGCGCACCCTCGACGGAAGCTGGTCCCTGATCGACTTCGAGGGCGAGCCGGCCCGGCCGCTGGCCGACCGCCGCCGCCCCGAACCGGCGGTCCGCGACATCGCCGGGATACTGCGCTCCTTCGACTACGCCGCCCGCTCGCACCGGCCCTTCGCCCCGGCCTGGGCCGACGCGTGCCGGGTGGCCTTCTGCGAGGGCTACGCGCGCACCACCGGCCGTGATCCGCGCGAGGAACCGGTCCTGCTGCGCGCGTACGAGACCGACAAGGCGGTGTACGAGGCCCGGTACGAGTTCCGCCACCGCCCCGACTGGCTGCACGTGCCGATGGCCGCGATCCGGCGGCTCGCCTCAGGCCCGGAGAACCCCGTGTGGCGGCCCTCCGCGCCGCGCGCCGACGGTGACCTCTCCCCCGCACCCCGCAGCCACGGCCCGAACCAGGTCCAGCCCCACGGCCCCAACCACCCACAGCCGACCCACGCACAGCCGAAGCCCCAGACGAAACCCCAGACCAAGCCCCCGAGGAGGCCGCTCGCGTGAGCGCCGCACGACAGCCGTCACCGACCGTCCGCGACGAAGCCGCCACCGCCCCGGAGGCCGCTCCCGAAACCCGTACGCCCCGGGCCCGCCGGGCCGACTCCGCACACGGGGTCCGGCCCGCACCCGCCATCGAGGCGACGGAACGGGCCCGGCTGCTGGAGGGCCGCCACCACGATCCGCACGGCCTGCTGGGCGCCCACACCGAGCGGGGCGGCGTGGCCTTCCGCGTGCTGCGCCCGTTCGCCCAGGCGGTCACCGTCGTCGCCAAGGGGCTGCGCGCCGAGCTCGTCGACGAGGGTGACGGGCTGTTCTCCGGTCTCCTGCCGCTCACCGGGGTGCCGGACTACCGGCTGCTGGTGACGTACGACGGCACCGAGATCGAGACCGAGGACCCGTACCGGTTCCTGCCCGCGCTCGGCGAGCTGGACCTGTACCTGATCGGCGAAGGCCGCCACGAGCAGCTGTGGAAGGCACTCGGCGCCGAGCCGATGGAGCACCAGGGCGTGGCCGGCACCCGCTTCACGGTGTGGGCGCCGAACGCGCAGGGCGTCCGGCTGTCCGGGGACTTCTCGTACTGGGACTCCACCGCCTACCCGATGCGCTCGCTCGGCGCCACGGGCGTGTGGGAGCTGTTCCTGCCGGGCGTGGGCCCGGGGACGCTCTACAAGTACGACATCGCGCGCCCGGACGGCAGCCACACCCTGCGCGCCGACCCGATGGCCCGGTCCGCGGAGGTCCCCCCGGCCACCGCCTCCGTGGTCACCGCCTCCGGGTACGCGTGGCAGGACGCGCAGTGGATGGCGAACCGCGGCGCCCGGCCCGCGCACGAGGCCCCCTTCTCGGTGTACGAGCTGCACCTGGCGTCCTGGCGGCCGGGGCTCTCGTACCGGGAGCTGGCCGAGCAGCTTCCCGCGTACGTGAAGGAGCTCGGCTTCACGCACGTGGAGATGATGCCGGTCGCCGAGCACCCCTTCGGCGGCTCGTGGGGCTACCAGGTCACGGGCTTCTACGCCCCGACCTCGCGGATGGGCACGCCGGACGACTTCCGCTTCCTCGTGGACGCGCTGCACCAGGCCGGCATCGGCGTGATCGTCGACTGGGTGCCCGCGCACTTCCCGCGCGACGACTGGGCACTGGCCGAGTTCGACGGGCGCCCGCTGTACGAGCACCAGGACCCGCGACGGGCCGCGCACCCGGACTGGGGAACGCTGGAGTTCGACTACGGCCGCAAGGAGGTCCGCAACTTCCTCGTCGCCAACGCCGTGTACTGGTGCGAGGAGTTCCACGTGGACGGGCTGCGCGTGGACGCTGTGGCCTCGATGCTGTACCTGGACTACTCGCGCGAGGAGGGCGAGTGGTCGCCCAACGAGCACGGCGGCCGGGAGAACTGGGACGCGGTGTCCATGCTCCAGGAGATGAACGCCACCGTGTACCGGCGCTGCCCGGGCGTGGTGACGATCGCCGAGGAGTCCACCGCCTGGAACGGGGTCACCCGGGCGACGGACGCCGGCGGGCTCGGCTTCGGCATGAAGTGGAACATGGGCTGGATGCACGACACCTTGCGGTACATGTCGAAGGACTCGGTCCACCGCAAGTACCACCACCACGACATGACCTTCGGGATGATCTACGCCTTCAGCGAGAACTACGTCCTGCCCATCTCGCACGACGAGGTGGTGCACGGCAAGGGCGCGCTGGTCTCGAAGATGCCCGGGGACTGGTGGCAGCAGCGGGCCGCGCACCGGGCGTACCTCGGCTTCATGTGGGCCCACCCGGGCAAGCAACTGCTGTTCATGGGACAGGAGTTCGCCCAGGGCGGGGAGTGGAAGGAGGCACACGGGCCGGACTGGTGGCTGCTGGACACCTCCTACTCCGCGGCCGGGGACCACCGGGGCGTACGGGACCTCGTGCGCGACCTCAACCGCACCTACGCGGCGACGCCCGCCCTGTGGGAGCGGGACAGCGTGCCGGAGGGCTTCGCCTGGGTGGAGGCGGACGCGGCGGAGGACAACGTCTTCGCCTTCCTCCGGTTGGCGCAGGACGGCTCGCAACTGCTGGCGGTGTCGAACTTCTCGCCGGTGGTCCGGCACGGTTACCGGATCGGGGTCCCGGAGGAGGTCCCGCTGTGGCGGGAGGTCCTCAACACCGACCTGGAGGTCTACGGCGGCAGCGGCGTCCACCACGCGCAGCCGCTGCGCGCCGAGCCGGTGCCCGCGCAGGGCCGCCCGGCGAGCCTGCGCATGACCCTCCCGCCGCTGTCGACGATCTGGCTCAGGCCGTAGCGCCCAGGGCCCGGGCCATCTCCTCCTCCAGCTCCTGGAGCAGCTTGCGCTTGGCCCGGGCCCCGACCATCTGCCGCACGGGCTCGCCGTCGCGGAAGACGAGCAGGGTCGGCATGGACAGCACCCCGTACCGCGTGACGGTCGCGGGGTTGCGGTCGGAGTCGATCTGGACGACCTTGAGCCGGTCGGCCTCCTCGGCGGCGATCGCGGACAGCACGGGCGCGAGCTGACGGCAGGGGCCGCACCAGTCCGCCGTGAATTCCACGAGGACGGGCCGTCCCCGCTCTCCGAGCACCTCGGCCTCGAAGTCCGCGTCGGTCACATTCGCCACACCTGGTGCATGCGCCATCTCGTGTTCCCCTCTCTTGCGCTCTCGCGCTCTTGGTCTCTCGCGCCCTGGGTCTCTCGCGCTCTCGCCGGTGGCCGTGAACCCGCGCGACCGGCCCGGCCTTCACGCCGTCAGCCCGTCATCTCGCAGCGCGGCGGCGCCGCCGCTCCCCTGGCGGCCTCCTCCGCGGTGGCCAGCTGCCGCGCGACCTGCTCGCGTACGTCGGCCAGCTGGCCGATCAGGCCGTCCAGCTCGGCGAGCTTGCGCCGGTAGACGGCGAGCGAAGCCGGGCAGGAGTCACCGGCCGGATGTCCGGCCCGCAGGCAGTCCACGAACGGCCGGGTCTCCTCCAGATCGAAGCCGAAGTCCTGGAGCATGCGGATCTGGCGCAGCAGGCGCAGATCGTCCTCGTCGTACGTCCGGTAGCCGTTGCCGGCCCGCCGCGCGGGCAGCAGCCCGCGCGATTCGTAATACCTGAGGGTCCGTGTGCTGGTCCCGGCCCGCTCCGCCAGTTCGCCGATGCGCATGCCCCGACGGTAATCCTTGACGTCGGCGTCAAGGCAAGAGCGAGGGGATTCCGGGGCCCTCGCCACCCCCGTATGCGAGGGCCCCGTATGGATCACGTACGAGGAGGAGGACCGGTTCAAGGTGTGTGGAGAAGCCCCGAGGGTTGCGCCGAGGGGTGATGGCTGAAAGCGTGTGGGTGGGAATGGATCTTGCGGCGCACCGGTTACCGGACAGTCGCAGGGAAACCCGGCCAAATCGCTTAACTTCCTAGGACGTTCCTACGAGTTATGAGCTTGTTTGTTTGGTCTGTAGTCGCAAGAGCTCAGCCACTCCTACGGTGTGCCTGTGCACTCCAGCCCTCCTTTCAATGCCCCCGCCGCGCGTCGCCTGCGCGCGGCCCTGGGCATGGCGCCCGGCCACGTCGCCTATGGCCTCCGCGCGCAGTACGGCCTGCTCGTCGCGCCCGAGACCGTGATGGCCTGGGAACGTGGCGAGATCTCACCCACGTCCGCCGAGATCACTGCCCTCGCCGGCGTCCTGTGGTGTTCGCCCGGGGAACTGCTCGCCGAGCCGGTCACCCTGCGGGAACACCGGATCGCCAGGGGGCTGGCCGCCGAGGACCTGGCCCGGCGGGTCGGCCTGGAAGCGCAGTCCTACCAGAAGATGGAGGACACCGGGCGCTGGAAGGGCAACGAGCGGCAGTCCGTCGCCCTCGCCACGGCGCTGGGGCTGACGCTGGCCCAGTTCGTGACGGCGACCGGCAAGGAGGAGGAGCTCGCCGAGCTCCTGCGCGGTGCGGTGACCACGCGCTGGCAGGGGTACGTGAAGCCCCTGGCCAAGCTGCTGCCCGTGCCCAAGCCCCATCTGGAGCGGGCCCTGGAACAGCTGTACCGGGACTACCAGTCGCGGATGGTGGCCACCTTGAGCTGGGGTGGCGGCGGGGGCGAGGCCGGGCACGGGGACGCCGGGCGGGAGTTCCTCGCGCAGATCGTGGAACGGTTCTGGTACCTCGCGGGCGGTGCCACGTAGGGGCGCACCGGGCACACCGGACAACTCAGCCGGAGGGGCTGCCTGGCCGCCGGGCCGGCTCAGAAGACCGACTCGGCCTCGTACATGCGGGCGTCGGGCACGGTCTTCAGCTCGGTGACCGCCTGGGCCAGCGGGGCCATGACGATGTCGGTGCCGCGCAGGGCGGTCATGTTGCCGAAGTCGCCGCGGTGGACGGCCTCGACGGCGTGCCAGCCGAAGCGGGTCGCGAGCACGCGGTCGTACGCGGTGGGCGTGCCACCGCGCTGGACGTGGCCGAGGATGACCGGGCGGGCCTCCTTGCCCAGGCGCCGCTCCAGCTCGACCGCCAGGCGGTTGCCGATGCCGGCGAAGCGCTCGTGACCGTACTGGTCGATGGCGCCCTTCTCGTACGGCATGGAGCCCTCGGCCGGGTGCGCGCCTTCGGCGACGCAGACGACGGCGAACTTCTTACCGCGGGCGAACCGTTCTTCCACCATCTTCACCAGGGCATCCACCTCGAAGGGGCGCTCCGGCAGGCAGATCCCGTGGGCGCCGCCGGCCATGCCCGACTCCAGCGCGATCCAGCCCGCGTGCCGGCCCATGACCTCGACCACCATCATGCGCTGGTGCGACTCGGCGGTGGTCTTGAGGCGGTCGATGGCCTCGGTGGCGACCATGACGGCGGTGTCGAAGCCGAAGGTGCGGTCGGTCGAGGAGATGTCGTTGTCGATCGTCTTCGGCACGCCGACGACCGGCATCCCGGCGTCCGACAGCATCCGGGCGGCGGTCAGGGTGCCCTCGCCACCGATCGGGATGAGGGCGTCGATGCCGTAGCGCGTCGCCAATTCCTGGGCGTTCTCGGCGGCTTCGTGCAGGCGCGCGCGCTCCATGCGCGCCGAACCGAGAATGGTGCCGCCACGGGCGAGGATGCCGCTGACGGCATTGATGTCGAGGGGACGGAAGTTGCCGTCGAGGAGGCCCTTGAAGCCGTCCTCGAAACCGATGACCTCGTCCCGGTGACCGACCAGGGCACGGTGTACGACCGACCGGATGACAGCGTTGAGGCCCGGGCAGTCGCCGCCTGCGGTGAGAACTCCGATACGCATCGTGCTGTGTCTCCTGCTCCTGGTCGTACCTGGCCGTACGCGTGCGGGCGGACGGCCGTACAGATGAAGGGCGTATTGGTGAAGCCTGTCCGATTGTTCCACGGGCCGGGGGTGCGGCGCGCTTCGTGCCGCTCCCCCGGCAGGCCTTTCGGCCCCCCTGGGCAGGCCGTTTTCCCGGCGGGCGCCCTATCCACCGGCAGAGGTATTGTCAAGAGGGCAAGCCCACCCCAACTGGGTCAATCAACTCGTAGATCGCCCCCGCGAAGGTGGGGCGGCATCGACCTACAGACCATGGACGGAGAGCACGCGTGACGCGCAGCGTGTACGTGACCGGTATCGAGCGGGGAGACGGCCGGCAGGTCGTCGAGCTGGGCATCATGGAGCTCCTGACCCGCCAGACGGGCCGGGTCGGCGTCTACCGTCCACTGCTCCACGACGGACCCGACCGGCTCTTCGACCTGCTCAAGGCCCGCTACCGGATCGACCAGGACGCCGCGACGGCCTACGGCATGGAGTACCGGGAGGCTTCCGCCGTCCTGGCGGAGAAGGGTACCGACGAACTGGTGTCCCGGCTCGTCGAGCGCTACCACCGGGTGGCCCGGGATTACGAGGTCATGCTGGTCCTCGGCACGGACTACGCCGACACCAACCTGCCCGACGAGCTGGCGCTCAACGCCCGCCTGGCCAACGAGCTGGGCGCGGTGGTCGTTCCCGTCGTGGGCGGCACCAAGCATCCCGCCGACGCCGTGCGCGCCGAGGCGCGCAACGCCCACCGCGCCTACGAGAGCCTGGGCTGCCAGGTCGTCGCCATGGTCGTCAACCGGGTGGCCGCCGAGGACCGCGACGTCATAGCCGAGCGCCTGGCCGCCCGGCTCCCCGTGCCCTGCTACGTGCTGCCGGACGACAAGTCGCTCTCCGCCCCGACCGTCGCCCAGATCACCCGGGCGCTCGGCGGCGAGGTGCTCCTCGGCGACGAGGCCGGCCTCGCCCGCGACGCGCTGGACTTCGTCTTCGGCGGCGCCATGCTGCCCAACTTCCTGAACGCCCTGACGCCCGGCTGCCTGGTCGTCACCCCGGGGGACCGCTCCGACCTGGTCATCGGCGCGCTGGCCGCGCACAGCTCCGGCACGCCGCCGATCGCCGGCGTGCTGCTGACCCTGAACGAGCGCCCGGGCCCGGACATCCTGACCCTAGCGTCGAAGCTGGCGCCGGGCACGCCCGTGGTGTCGGTGGCGGGCAACAGCTTTCCGACCGCTGCCGAACTCTTCTCGCTGCAGAGCCGGTTGAATGCCGCCACTCCGCGCAAGCTGGAGACCGCGCTCGGCCTGTTCGAGCGGCACGTGGACACCGCCGAGCTGCGCGACCTGCTGTCGGTGGCCCGCTCCGAACGCGTCACGCCGATGATGTTCGAGCACGAGCTGCTGGAGCGGGCCCGCTCCGAGCGCCGCCGCGTCGTGCTGCCCGAGGGCACGGAGGAGCGCGTCCTGCGCGCCGCGGACGTGGTGCTGCGCCGCGGGGTCTGCGACCTGACCCTGCTCGGCGAGGAGCAGGCGATCCTGAAGAAGGCCGCCGACCTCGGCCTCGACATCTCGGCCGCTCAGGTCATCGACCCGGCGACCTCCCCGCTGCGGGAACGTTTCGCCGAGTACTACGCCAAGGCCCGCGCCCACAAGGGCATGACCGTCGAGCTGGCCGGCGACGTGGTCACCGACGTCAACTACTTCGGCACCCTGATGGTCCAGGAGGGCCTCGCCGACGGCATGGTCTCCGGCTCGGTGCACTCCACCGCCGCGACCATCCGCCCCGCCTTCGAGATCATCAAGACGAACACGGCCGCGCGAAGCGCGTCAGGCAGGGTGGTGGCGGGTGACGGGAGGGCGAAGCCGGAGGCGTCCATCGTCTCCTCCGTCTTCTTCATGTGCCTGGCCGACAAGGTCCTCGTCTACGGCGACTGCGCCGTCAACCCGGATCCGAACGCCGAGCAGCTCGCCGACATCGCCGTCCAGTCCGCCGCCACCGCCGCCGCCTTCGGTGTCGAGCCGCGGATCGCGATGCTCTCGTACTCGACCGGCACCTCGGGCACGGGCGCGGACGTGGACAAGGTCCGCAAGGCCACCGAGCTCGTGCGCGAGCAGCGCCCGGACCTGCTGGTCGAGGGGCCGATCCAGTACGACGCCGCCGTGGAGCCCTCGGTGGCCGCGACCAAGCTGCCCGAGTCCGAGGTGGCCGGCAGCGCGACGGTGCTGATCTTCCCCGACCTGAACACGGGCAACAACACGTACAAGGCCGTGCAGCGCTCGGCGGGCGCCGTCGCGGTCGGTCCGGTGCTCCAGGGTCTGCGCAAGCCGGTCAACGACCTCTCGCGCGGTGCGCTCGTCCAGGACATCGTCACCACCGTGGCCATCACCGCGATCCAGGCCCAGGCCCAGGCCCAGACGCCGGCCGCCGCCGTGGCCCCCGCCGCCGTGGCCCCCACCGCCTCCGCATGACCAGTCACACCACCGTCACCCCCCGCACACGAGAAGGCACCGCATCCGTGACCGCATCGCGCGTACTCGTCATCAACTCCGGCTCCTCGTCGGTCAAGTACCAACTGCTCGACATGGCGGACCGGTCCCGTCTCGCCGTCGGTTTGGTGGAGCGCATCGGCGAGGAGACCTCGCGGCTCGTGCACGAACCGCTGGTCGGCGCCGGAGCCGAGGGCGGCAAGCGGGAGCGGCTCGGCCCGATCGACGACCACGAGGCGGCGCTCCAGGCCGTCGCGGCGGAGCTCGCCGCCGACGGCCTGGGCCTGGACTCCCCCGAACTGGCCGCCGTGGGCCACCGGGTGGTGCACGGCGGGACGAGGTTCACCCGGCCGACCGTGATCGACGACGAGGTGCTGGCGGAGATCCGCAGCCTGGTGCCGCTGGCGCCGCTGCACAACCCGGCGAACGTGACCGGCATAGAGGTGGCGCGCGAGCTGCGCGGGGACATCCCGCAGATCGCCGTCTTCGACACGGCCTTCCACTCGACGATGCCGGAGTACGCGGCCCGGTACGCGATCGACGCGGAGACGGCCGACAAGTACGCCATCCGGCGGTACGGCTTCCACGGGACCTCGCACGCCTACGTCTCGCGGGCGACGGCGGAGCTGCTCGGCAAGCCGGTGGAGGACGTGAACGTGATCGTGCTGCACCTGGGCAACGGCGCGTCCGCGTCGGCCGTCCGGGGCGGTGTCTGCGTGGAGACGTCCATGGGCATGACCCCGCTGGAGGGGCTGGTCATGGGTACCCGTTCGGGCGATCTGGATCCGGCGGTCGTCTTCCACCTGGCGCGGGTGGGCGGCTTCTCGGTGGATGAGATCGATTCGCTCCTGAACAAGAAGAGCGGTCTGCTGGGGCTGTGCGGCGACAACGACATGCGCGAGGTACAGCGGCGGGCGGACGAGGGCGACGCCTCGGCGCGGCTGGCGCTCGCGTCCTACGTCCACCGGCTGAAGAAGTACATCGGCGCCTATTCGGCGGTGCTCGGGCGGGTGGACGCGGTCGCGTTCACCGCCGGAGTCGGCGAGAACGCGGCGGCCGTCCGGGAAGCTGCCGTGGACGGACTGGCCGAGCTGGGCCTGGCGCTGGACCTTGAGGCCAATGCCGCCCGCTCTCCGGAGCCTCGGATCGTCTCGGCGGAGTACGCCCGGGTGGCCGTGGCCGTGGTCCCGACGGACGAGGAACTGGAGATCGCCACCCAGGCGTACGCGCTCGTTACCGTTACCGGGTAGCAGCCGCGTCTTGGACTTTCCGCCAGACGGAATATTCCGCTACGAAACAAACCGATAGGATCCGCTCCATGCGCCGTTCCAAAATCGTCTGCACGCTGGGCCCCGCCGTCGACTCGTATGAGCAGCTGAAAGCGCTCATCGAGGCAGGCATGAACGTGGCCCGATTCAACTTCAGCCACGGATCCCAGGCAGAGCACCAGGAGCGGTACGACCGCGTCCGGCAGGTCTCCGAGGACACCGGGCGCGCCGTCGGCGTCCTTGCCGACCTCCAGGGCCCGAAGATCCGTCTGGAGACCTTCGCCGAGGGTCCCGTCGAGCTGGTGCGCGGTGACGAGTTCACCATCACCACCGAGGACGTCCCCGGTGACAAGTCCATCTGCGGCACCACGTACAAGGGTCTGCCGGGTGACGTCTCCAAGGGCGACCAGATCCTGATCAACGACGGCAACGTCGAGCTCCGGGTGACGTCGGTCGAGGGCCCCGAGGTCAAGACCATCGTCATCGAGGGCGGTGTCATCTCGGACCACAAGGGCATCAACCTGCCGGGTGCGGCCGTCAACGTCCCCGCCCTGTCGGAGAAGGACGTCGACGACCTCCGCTTCGCCCTGCGGATGGGCTGCGACATGGTCGCGCTGTCCTTCGTCCGCGACGCCGACGACGTCAAGGACGTCCACAAGGTCATGGACGAGGAGGGCCGCCGGGTCCCCGTCATCGCCAAGGTCGAGAAGCCGCAGGCCGTCGAGAACATGGCGGCCGTGGTCGACGCCTTCGACGCGGTGATGGTGGCCCGTGGCGACCTGGCCGTCGAGTACCCGCTGGAAAAGGTCCCGATGGTCCAGAAGCGGCTCATCGAGATGTGCCGCCGCAACGCCAAGCCGGTGATCGTCGCGACCCAGATGATGGAGTCGATGATCACCAACTCCCGCCCGACGCGCGCGGAGGCGTCCGACGTCGCCAACGCGATCCTCGACGGCGCGGACGCGGTCATGCTGTCGGCCGAGTCCTCGGTGGGCGCCTACCCGATCGAGACCGTCAAGACGATGTCGAAGATCGTCGCGGCGGCCGAGGAGGAGCTCCTCTCCAAGGGCCTGCAGCCGCTGGTCCCGGGCAAGAAGCCCCGTACCCAGGGCGGTTCCGTCGCCCGCGCGGCCTGCGAGATCGCGGACTTCCTGGACGCGAAGTCGCTGGTCGCCTTCACCCAGTCCGGTGACACCGCCCGCCGGCTCTCGCGCTACCGCGCGTCGCAGCCGATCCTGGCCTTCACCACCGACGCGGGCACCCGCAACCAGCTCACGCTGAGCTGGGGCGTCGAGTCGTACGTCGTCCCGCACGTGGACAACACCGACGCGATGGTGGACCTGGTGGACGCGGAGATGCTCAAGCTCAAGCGCTACAGCCAGGGCGACACCATGATCATCACCGCCGGCTCGCCCCCCGGCGTCCCGGGCACGACGAACATGGTCCGCGTCCACCACCTGGTCGGCGGCTCCCGCGACTGACCCCGCGCCCCGCGTCTGACGCCTTACCTCTGCCGCACAGAGACCGAGGGCGGCACCCCCGATGCCCCGGGGGTGCCGCCCTCGGGCGTTCTCCGCTCAGCCGCGTTCTGCCGAGATGCTGCGGCTATTCCGGCGGGCCGATGTAGTTCTTGAGGCCCGGGACCGTGAGGGTGCCGCCGAACTGGCCGGCCTGGACGACCTTCACGTCCGTGAAGAAAGCGAAGGGGACGTTCAGCGGCGGCGGGCTGTTCGGGGTGAACTCGATCGGGATCAGGCCGAAGAGGTTGCCCTTGAGGCTCTCGGTGTACATCGTCACCGTGCCGCCGCGGATCTCGGAGGTCGAACCCGGACGGGACTTCAGGTGGGCGACGTGCCCCTCCTTGCCGACCGTCTGGTAGAGGTCCTTGATGTCCAGCGAGTCCGCCGTGAACTTCAGGACCTTCTTGGTCTTGCCGCTTCCCGTCTTCACCTCGACGATGCCGTGGTAGTCCAGGCCGTAGAGGGTCAGCCGCGAACTGTCGAGGTACCAGGGCTGGTCGGGCAAGAGCGGGATGCCCTGTTCCAGTTTGGCGTCGGCCAGTGCCTGCGCGTCATGGGTCGGGCAGGGGAAGGGTTCCTTCCCGTCCGCGTCCTCGGTTCCCCCCGGCTTGTCCTTGTCGGACGTGCCGGTCTCGTCCTTCGGGGTCTTCTCGGTGTCCTTGACCTCGTCGGACAGCTCCGAGACGTCGACGCCCACCTTCTTCGCCGCCTCACGGATCGCGTCCGCGGCCGGGTCCGGCGTCTTCGCGCCACTCGGGGCGGGAGTGGCGGGCGCGGGCGCAGGGGGCGGGGTGGGGGTGGTCGGCGGTGGGGTGGCTGGCGGCGGTGGGGTGGCCGGCGGCTGCCCGCCCGGCTTGAGCCCGTCGATCAGATCCTTGAGCGCGTCGCCGACGCCCAGCGGGTCCAGCGGGTTCGTGGTCTTGGCCGGCGACGGGGACGTGCTCGCCGACGGGGTGCCGGCCGGGGCCGCCTGCTTCGCCGGGGGCTCTGCGGGCTTGCCGGCGGGCTTGGTCGGCGACGGGCTCACACCGGGCTTCGGCTTCACGGACGCGGACGCGGACGCGGACGGCGAGGGAGTCGCACTGGGCGACGTACTCGGCGAAGGCGTCTTCGAGGGCGTCGGCGACGCCGACTCCTTCGGCTCCTCGGACCGCGTCACGCACGGACCGGGCGCGAACGGGATCTCCGCGTCGTCGGCCACGGCCAGCTTCGGCGCCATGCCCATCCCGACGAACACGGCCGTCGGCATCGCCGCCAGCGCCATCGTCTTGCCGACGGGTATCTGGATCTTGTTCAGCAGCGACTTCCTGGGCGCGGCGTGCCGCGGTCCCTTGCTCTCACGGGACTCTGCGCCTGGGGCCACGCCCGGCTGCGTCTCGTCACCCCGCACTGTTCCTCCCGCCATCGGCGTGGGCAGTCGTCTCGCTCGCGTATGCCGTTTCCGGGTCGCGCTGTCCCGGGATGTGCTGGGGGTGGGGGCCCGCCATCGCCTCCGCCCTGTCCGCCCCGGCCGTCTGCTCTTCCACCGGACCGCCCGGTACCCATGCCAGCGCGAGTGCGCCGCCGATCAGGGCGAGGATGAAGCCCACGAAGAAGCCGCCGAGGTTCGACACCGGCAGGGACACCAGCGCCAGCAGGATCGCGGCGACCCCGGCGAAGACGCGGATGGTCTGCTGGAACCAGAGCGCCAGGCCCAACGTGATCAGAAGGACGCCGATGATCAGTGCGCCGGCGCCACCCGTGGTCGCCATGGCGAGGGTGACGTTGCCCAACCGGAGGTCGGCGTAGGGGAAGTAGGCGATCGGGAGACCACCGAGGAGCGTGAACAGACCGGCCCAGAAGGGCCGGTTACCGCTCCAGTCATGGAAGCGGTAGTACACCACGGTGAGCCAAGCGTCGTCTGCGGCGCGAACCGGGGCCTGGGGGTTCATGGACAACAGCTCCCTGGAAACGGTGGTACGGAGAACTCTGTGAAGCCCGGACGGGCGGAGTACGGCGGCGGCTTCCGTCTGCCGGCCGCCCGTCCGGTCACGCACTCGGACGGATTCAGTCCTTGATGTCCTGGTAGCACGGCTGATCGCCGCTCAGCAGGCGCAGCTTGAGGTCGGGCAGCTTGAAGGTGCCCGCCGTCGTCGCCCACGCCTTCTGACGGACATCCGTCAGAATCGCCTTCTTGGCGCGCTGCGAGAACAGCGCTCCGTTCGCCACCGTGCCGGGCTGCGGCTTGGTGGTGTGGCTGCCGTCGCCCACGGCGACACCGATGTCCAGGTCCCGGAACTCGGCATCGGCGTCGAGCTCGGCGACATCCAGATAGATGTTGGTCGCGACCGCCGGCGTGCCCTCGTGCCCGGTCCGCAGCTTCAGGGTGATGGGGCCGATCGGGGTCGGGGTGACCAACGACTGGCACATGTTCGTGATCTCGGCGCGGCTGAACCCGGAGATCGTGACCGGGTGCTCGACTTCCTTGCCCGTCTTGAGGTCGAGCCCCTTGGCAAGGCTGCCGTACTGGATCAGATTGTCACCGTCGAGCTTCTCGGCGCTGACCTTGAAGTCCTGGCCCGAGACGCTGAAGGACGCCGCGAGGGCACCCTGCGCCAGGCCGACACCGATCGCGGCCGTGGCCGCGACGCTCGGCACCATGACGAGCGCGAAGCGCTTCCATCTGGTCCCACCACGAACCTGAGAACTCATACTTGTTCCTCCTTCTCGGACGTACATCTCCGGTCCGGGCCGTGCCCGTCCTGGGATGGGAGAAGTGCTACGTCCTCGGGAAGGAGCGCAGGCGGCCGAGCCGCGGCCGAGCCGCGTCCCGTTTCACCGGCGATCACCCCCGAGCGACAACCACTGGGCCACGCGTTCGCGCAACCAGGAGGACAGGCTCTGCCGGTGTGGCAAAGACCCCCCTGTCCCACGGCCGGTGCCACTGCCCACCGGCCGGCTCGGTGGGGACCCTCCACCGCGGCTCCGGGTGAGCGGCTCCGCGGGAAGGACCGAGCGTCGCCGATCGTGGTGCATTCCCGGCCGGGGCACAAGGGGGTTCGTTACTGACGGGTAACGGCCCGATAACCGGGGTACGACCCCCTGCCGACGGGCAGCAACACACAGTGTCACCAGGGGCCACGACAGATCGGGGGAAGAGTGAACACACCGGACAGTTCACGGGGTTCGACTTACTGGGAGTAACAGCGGCCGCGATTGCCAAGTTTTGGCAAAGCGCGGCCCGCTGTTTATCTCCGTGTCAATAAATCGCCGGCGCTGCCACCGGCAAACGGGGCCAGGCCTAGAACAGCACCCGCGCGAGCGCCGTACGCGCCGCCGTCACCCGGGGGTCGTCCGCCCCGATGACCTCGAACAACTCCAGCAACCGCAGCCGTACGGCGTCCCGGTCGTCACCGAACGTCACGCGCACGGTGTCCACCAGGCGCGCGAAGGCGTCCTCCACGTGGCCGCCGACCAGGTCGAGGTCGGCGGCGGCGATCTGCGCCGCCGGGTCGCGCGGATTCTCGGCCGCCGCGGCGCGCACCGCCTGCGGGTCCATGTCCCGTACGCGGGTCAGCAGTTCGGCCTGGGCGAGGCCCATCTTGGCCTCCGTGTTGCCCGGGTCGTCGGCGAGTACGTTCTTGTACGCCTGCACCGCGCCGCCCAGGTCACCGGCGTCCAGCGCGACGACGGCGGCTTCGAGCAGCGCGTCGTACGGACCGGCGGCGGGCTCGGACCCGACGCCCGGGGCGGTCTGCCCCTCGGCGGCGGCGTCCACCTCGATGCCGATGATCCCGAAGCGCTCCTCGGCGACCTGGACCAGCTGGGCGAGGGTCTCGCGGATCTGCTGCTCGGGTGCCACGCCCTGGAAGAGCGGCAGCACCTGGCCCGCGACCACGGCGAAGACGGCCGGGATGCCCTGGATGCCGAACTGCTGCATCAGCAGCTGGTTGGCGTCGACGTCGATCTTCGCCAGCACGAGGCGGCCGTTGGCCTCGACGGTCAGGCGCTCCAGGAGCGGGCTGAGCTGCTTGCACGGCTCGCACCACTCGGCCCAGAAGTCGAGGACGACCGGCACCTCGGCGGAGAGCTGGAGAACATCCTGTTCGAATCCGGCCTCGTCTACGTCGAGGACGAGTGCGGACGGCGGCACGGCACGGGACGCGCCCGCACCACCCTCGCCACCTTGGCCGGCCTGCCGTGCCGCTTCGGCGCGGGCCTGCTCGGCCTTGGCCTTGGCCTCGCCGGCCGCCTTCACCGCGGCGAGGTCGACGACGCCGCTCATGGACATGTTTCTGGGCTGCATGCGTACATCCTCCCCCGTGTGCGCGCGTCGACGAAAAAGATCGCTTGAATTGGTCCTCGGCGCCGGGTCCCCACCTGACGCCCGTAGCCTTCGCGTGGTCGTCGCTCTTACGCTACGAGCCGTAGCGTAACTCCTCACGAACCCCGGCGCCCAGTGATCTGAACCACAGCGATTCGGGAGCCGGTGGTTCCGCTACTGGCGGGTATGGTCTCGGCCATGCGCAACCCGAGCCCAGGCACCCCCTCCGCGCCCGGCCGCACCGGCCGCCCCCGCAGCGCCGCCGCGGACGCCGCCATCCTCTCCGCGACCCGGGACGCGCTGGTCGACCTGGGCTGGTCGAAGCTGACGATGAGCGACGTGTCGGCGCGGGCGGGCGTCGCGAAGACCACCCTGTACCGGCGCTGGGCGGGCAAGAACGAGCTGGTCGTGGACGCGGTCGCGGAGCTCTTCGACTCCCTGGAACTCCCCGACCGGGGCTCCCTCGAAGCCGACATGGAGTACGTGATCCTGCGGTTCGCCGAGTTGCTACGGCGCCCGGAGGCCCGTACGGCCCTGATGGCCGTGATCGCCGAGTCCACCCGCGACGAGGCCCTGCGCGACCGGATCCGGTCGGCGATCGTGGACCGGCAGAAACGTCTCGTCGTACTGGGCCGCGAACGGGCCCAGGCCCGGGGGGAACTCCCGTACGAGGAGGACGAGTCCCTCGCCGACCGCACCACGGACCTGATCTTCGACGTGATCGCGGGCACGGTCGTGCACCGCGCCCTGGTGAGCTCGGAGCCGGTGGACGAGCTCTGGGTGGCCACCTTCACGGCCCTCCTGATGCGAGGGCTGCGCGGCACGGCCGAGGGCTGACGGTGCCGGGCGCCGCCGGGCGGCTCGACATCGGCGGCCGGGTGCATGCGCCGGAGCCGGGCGCCGGCCCGCCGCCGCCCGCCGCCCGGCTCCCGACTCCCGACTCCCGACTCCCGGCTCCCGGCTCCCGATCACAGCACTAGAAGCCGGGCGGCTCCGTGTAGGTGCCCCATTCGTCGCGCAGCACGTTGCAGATCTCGCCCAGCGTGGCCTCGACCCGCACCGCGTCCAGCATCGCGGGGATCATGTTCGAGCCGTCCCGGGCGGCGTCCAGCATCGCGGCCAGCGCCTCCGTCACCTTCGCGTCGTCGCGCCGGCTCTTGCGCTCGGCCAGCTCCCGCACCTGTACGGTCTCCACCTCGTGGCTGACCCGGAGGATCTCCAGGTCCCCGGTGACCGACCCGTGGTGGACGTTGACGCCGACGACCCGCTTGTCGCCCTTCTCCAGCGCCCGCTGGTACTGGAAGGCCGACTCGGCGATCTCCCCGGTGAACCAGCCGTCCTCGATGCCGCGCAGGATGCCCGAGGTGATCGGCCCGATGGGGTGCTGCCCGTTCGGGTGGGCGCGCAGCCCGCGCTCCTTGATCTGGTCGAAGATCTTCTCGGCGTCCGCCTCGATGCGGTCGGTGAGCTGCTCGACGTACCAGGAACCGCCCAGCGGGTCGGCCACATTGGCGACGCCGGTCTCCTCCATCAGCACCTGCTGGGTGCGCAGGGCGATCTCGGCCGCCTGCTCGCTCGGCAGCGCGAGGGTCTCGTCGAGGGCGTTGGTGTGCAGCGAGTTCGTGCCGCCGAGGACGGCAGCGAGGGCCTCGACGGCGGTGCGTACGACGTTGTTGTACGGCTGCTGCGCGGTCAGCGAGACCCCGGCGGTCTGGGTGTGGAAGCGCAGCCACATCGTCTTGTCGGCCTTGGCCCCGTACACCTCCTTCATCCAGCGCGCCCAGATCCGGCGGGCGGCGCGGAACTTGGCGATCTCCTCGAAGAAGTCGAGGTGCGCGTCGAAGAAGAAGGAGAGACCGGGCGCGAAGACGTCGATGTCCATCCCGCGCGAGAGGCCGAGTTCCACGTACCCGAAACCGTCGGCGAGGGTGTACGCGAGCTCCTGCGCGGCCGTCGCCCCGGCCTCGCGGATGTGGTAGCCGGAGACCGACAGCGGCTTGTACGCCGGGATGCCGTTGGCGCAGTACTCCATCAGGTCGCCGATGAGGCGCAGGTGCGGCTCGGGTTGGAAGAGCCACTCCTTCTGGGCGATGTACTCCTTGAAGATGTCCGTCTGGAGCGTGCCGTTGAGCACGGCGGGATCCACGCCCTGACGTTCGGCGGCCACGAGGTACATGCAGAAGACGGGCACGGCCGGGCCCGAGATCGTCATCGAGGTCGTGACGTCGCCGAGGGGGATGTCCTGGAACAGGATCTCCATGTCGGCGGCGGAGTCGATGGCGACCCCGCAGTGCCCGACCTCGCCGAGGGAACGGGGGTCGTCGGAGTCGCGCCCCATGAGGGTCGGCATGTCGAAGGCGACGGAGAGCCCGCCGCCGCCGGCGGCCAGGATCATCTTGTAGCGCTCATTGGTCTGCTCGGCGTTGCCGAAACCGGCGAACTGCCGGATCGTCCAGGTCCGCCCCCGGTATCCGGTGGCGTGCAGACCACGGGTGTACGGGTACTCCCCGGGCCAGCCGATGCGCTCGAATCCCTCGTACGCATCGCCGGGCCGGGGCCCGTACACCGGATCGACGGCATCGCCGGAGAGTGTGGTGAAATCCGCGTCGCGCTTGCGGGCCTTGTCGTAACGGGCCTGCCAGCGCTGGCGGCCCTCCTCGATCGCGTCAGCGTCCATACCCTTGAATTTACTAGGACGTCCTAGTAAATGTCCATGGCTGACCGCCACGGGCGCGCCCGTGGCGGCAGGGTTCACACCTTGGCCGCCTCCGGGCGGGGTTCCGCGATCAGTGCCCGCGCCTCACGGGTGACCTTCGGCTCGACGAAGAACGAGGCGAACGGGATGCAGCCCGCAGCCAGCACCCAGAGCAGCTTGCCGAACGGCCACTTCGCCTTGGAGCCGAGATCGAAGGCGAAGAGGACGTAGACGATGAACAGCACGCCGTGGATCTGGGAGATCACCATGGTGTCGCCGATGCCGAAGCCGCGGCTCGCGATGATCGCGGCGGTGAACACGAGCAGCCATACGGCGGTGATGTACGCCAGCACCCGGTACCGGGTCAGCACATTGGACTTCATGGCATCGAGCGTAACCGGACGCAACGGGCGATCTTCGGGCGGGCTACCGCTCCTCGAAGTCCCCGGCGGCCACCCGCAGCGGGCGCAGCATCGCGAAGATCTCGGCACACTCCTCCGGGTCGTACGCGCCCAGCCCGAAGTCCATCTCCATCAGGTCGCGGGTCGCCGCCTCCACCACCTCGCGGCCCTTGTCGGTGATCGAGGCGAGCGTGCCGCGGCCGTCGTTCGGGTTCGGGCGCTTGGCGACGAGCCCCGAGGTCACCAGCCGGTCCACGGTGTTCGTCACCGACGTCGGGTGGACCATGAGCCTCTCGCCGATCTTCGACATCGGCAGCTCGCCGGCCTTGGAGAAGGTGAGCAGCACCAGCGCCTCGTACCGCGCGAAGGTGAGTCCGTACGGCTTGACCACCGCGTCGACCTCGCCGAGCAGGATCTGGTGCGCCCGCATGATCGAGGTGATGGCGGCCATCGAGGGCACGGGGCCCCAGCGCTGCCGCCAGAGTTCGTCGGCGCGGGCGATGGGGTCGAAGGGCAGGCTGAGCGGCTTGGGCACGCACCAGACCCTACCGGGCGGTCATTTGACGGCGGGGTCCGTCTCACACTTCGGCCCCTTCTCCCCTTCCCCGGCTTCCCCGGCTTCCCCGGCCTCCTTCGGCTCCTGTCCCTCCTCCTCCTTCTGTGGGGCGGCGGCCCGCAGTTCGGCGAGGAGCAGCAGGACGACCACCGTGCCCAGGGCTCCGGACCCGGCGACGACCACGTGGACGGGAAGGAATTCGGCGGCGACGCCGGCCAGGGCCATGCCGACGCCCTGGAGGGTCATCAGGCCGGTGCTGAGCAGGGTCATCGCGCGGCCGCGCATCTCCTCGGGGACGGCGTCGACGTACCACTGGTCGAGGCCGGGGGTGTGGGCGTGGGCCAGACCGGCGAGCAGCAGCGCGGCGAAGACGACGGGCACGCCGGGCCGGACGGCGTACGCGAGGAGCGGCAGCAGGCCGACGGCGGCGAGCGGGGCCACGATCCGCGAGCGCGTACGGGCGGTGAGCGCGGAGCCGGCCCAGAGCTCACCGACGATGACTCCGGCGGGCATCGCGCACATCAGCAGTCCGAGGGCGGCGGTGCCCGCTCCGATGCCGTCGGCGTACGGGACGAGCAGCACCTCCGGGGCGACGACGAAGACGGGCGGCAGCCAGAACAGCAGGGTGAGCACGCGGCGCCGGCGCTCCCCCAGGACGGCGCGCAGGCCGGCCAGGGGCGCCAGGGCGCGAGAGCCCTGTCGGGCGCCCGCACGGGCGGGGCGGCTGCGGGTGCCGAGGCGCAGCAGGAGCGCCGAACCGAGGAATCCGGCGGCGGTGAGGGCGATGGCCCCGCGCGGCGCGAGGACGGTGAGCAGCAGCCCACCCAGGCCGAAGCCGGTCAGCAGGGCGCTCTGGGCGACCACGCGCAGCAGCGAGCGGCCGAGGACGAAGGCGTCCCCGGCGCCGAGGATGTCGGCGAGGGAGGCACTGCGCGTGCCCTGGAAGAGCGGCGCCACGAAAGCCATGGCGCAGCGCAGTACGAGGAGCACGGCGACCGGAGTACCCGGCCACAGCATGCCCACCGCGCAGGCCGCGCAGACGAGATCGCACCCGACGAGCACCCGCCGGGCGGGGTGGCGGTCGGCGATCCCGGCGAGCAGGGTCCCGCCGAGGGCGTACGGGAGGAAGCCGAGGGCGAAGGTGAGCGCGCTCATCAGCGGCGAGCCGGTGGCGCGGTAGACGAGGACGGTGAGCGCGATCTCGGCGACGACGATGCCGAGCACGGAGAGGAGGTGTGCGGCGAAGACCGTCCGGAACTCCTTGATCCGGAAGACGGTGCGGTAGCCGGCGGGGCTTGAGCCGGCCGTGGTCTGGGTGACGGGTGCCATGCTCGGCAGCTTGGCGAGGTTACGCTGCCGACCGTAGAGATTCGTCCCAGCCCGAATCTCCGGTCCGGATTCCCAGTTCCACAGGCTCAGATCCGAATGCGCAGGTCCGAAAGTCAGGCCCGTAGCTCAGGCCCGTAGCTCAGGCCCGGATCCCAGGCCCGGAGTCGGGTCCGGAATCGGGTCCGGAATCGGGTCCGGAATCGGGTCCGGACGGCCCTGAAAGGGGGGCGCTGATGGGGTTCCACTTCCGCTTCGGCCCCGGCGACCTGCTCCGGTGCCGGTTCTCGATCTCCCCCCGCTGGGAGACGCAGGAGGCGGTGCGGGCCCTGCTCCGGCCCGGCCGGCAGGCCTATCACCTGCCCTGGCTACGGCAGGCCCGCACCGCTGCCGAGGGGCTGGATCTGCGGCCCCTGTGGCTGCTGATGCCCCGTGCCGGGCACAATCCGGACTTCCTCAGCCCGCCGCCGATCGGTCCGTCGGTCACGTTCGAGGAGGAGCTGGCGCGGGTGCGCGGCGCCGACCCACAGGCGGCGCACGAGGATCTGCGGCGGTCGCTGATCTGCACCCCGGGCGCCCTGGAGAGCGAGATCGGGCAGCGGTTGCTCGCCGATCCGGCGCGCGCCGTAAGGGAGTTGGCCGATCTGATGGAGGCGGCCTGGCACGCGCTGATCGCCCCGTACTGGCCCCGGCTGCGGGCGCTCCTGGAGGCCGACATCGTGTTCCACTCGCGGCGGCTGGCCGCGGGCGGCCTGGAGGCCCTGTTCGACGGGCTCCATCCGGATCTGCGGTGGTACGGGGAGACGGACACCCTCACCCTCCACCGGCCGCACCACCACGACCGCTCACTCGGCGGTCAGGGGCTGCTGCTGATGCCGAGCGCGTTCGTCTGGCCGGAGGTGGTCGGCGGCTACGACCCGCCGTGGCAGCCGACGCTCGTGTACCCGGCGCGGGGCATCGGCGCCCTGTGGACGGCCTCGGCGGATCCGGCTCCGCAGGCGCTGGCCCGACTCCTGGGCCGCGCCCGGGCCGATGTGCTGTGCGCGCTGCACGAGCCCGCCTCCACCACGGCTCTCGCCCACCGCCTGGGCCTGGCCCCCTCCACGGTCTCGGCGCACCTACGGGTCCTCCATGCGGCGGGCCTGCTCATCTCGGCCCGCCACGGCCACCGGATCCTGTACGAACGCACGCCCGTGGCCATCGCCCTCACGACCGGCGCCCCGCCGTAGGCACGCGAAAGCGCCCCGGCCGGGCAGGGCGGGGGCGCTTTCGGAAGGGGAGGCTCAGCCCTCGGCGAGGTGGCGCTCCACCGTCTCGACCTTCGAGGTCATCCCGTCGCTGACGCCGGGACGGATGTCGGCCTTGAGAATGAAGGAGACCCGGGGCGCTCGCGCCTCGACGGCGGCCACCGCGCGCTTGACCACGTCCATCACCTCGTCCCACTCGCCCTCGACGGTCGTGAACATCGCGTCGGTCCGGTTCGGCAGCCCGGACTCGCGCACGACCCGGACCGCGTCGGCGACGTACTCCCCGACCTCTTCGCCGACCCCGAGCGGGGTCACGGAGAAGGCGATGATCACGCGTCGGCCGCCTCACGGGCGCGGGCCGCTATCACGCTGTCGGCCTCGTCGCGCTTGAGCAGCTTGTCGCCGTACAGGCCGCCGAAGGGCAGCAGCGCGAGCACGAAGAACAGCGCGACCTTCTTGACCGGCCACTTCGCCCGGTTCCAGACATCCAGCAGGAAGACCGCGTAGATGAGGAACAGGACCCCGTGCAGGATGCCGAGCGGCATCATCAGGTAGTCGATGTCCGAGACCCGGCTCAGCAGCGAGCCGAAGATCAGCAGGGCCGGGAACGACAGCGCCTCCGGGACGGAGATGAGGCGCAGCCGGTGCAGGGCGGAGGCGGTCTTGATGTCCACGTGGAACCTTCGGGATGGAGGCCGGGGGTCGGTTCCAGTGTCTCAGCCGCTTTGCTGGATCTTGACCCGGGTCCCTGTCCGGACCGTCCGAGTGTGGCGGATATCCGCCACTGGGCCCTGTTCGCACTCGCCCGCTGCCGATAACGTCATCCCGTGGCTCAGTTCCGACTCCAAGGCAGCAAGGTGCTCGCCGTCGACCTGACCGGGGATGCCGTGAAAGCGAAGAACGGCTCCATGGTCGCGTACGACGGCCAGATGGCCTTCAAGAAGATGTCCGGCGGCGGTGAAGGCCTCCGGGGCATGGTGACCCGGCGGCTGACCGGCGAGCAGATGACCGTGATGGAAGTGCAGGGGCACGGCACCTGCTTCTTCGCCGACCGCGCCAGCGAGATCAACCTGGTCCAGCTCCGGGGCGAGAAGCTCTACGTCGAGTCCAGCAATCTGCTGTGCACCGACGCCGGCCTGCGCACCGGCACCACCTTCACCGGTCTGCGCGGCGCCTCGACGGGCAACGGCCTGTTCACCACGACCGTCGAGGGCTCGGGCCAGGCGGCGCTCGTGTCCGACGGTCCGGCGGTGGTGCTGCGGGTCAGCGCCCAGTACCCGCTCTCCGTCGACCCGGGTGCGTACATCGCGCACACCGGCAACCTCCAGCAGTCCTTCCAGTCCGGCGTGAACTTCCGCACGCTGATCGGCGAGGGCTCCGGCGAGGCCTTCCAGATCCGCTTCGAGGGCGAGGGCCTGGTCTACGTGCAGCCCAGCGAGCGCAACACCATCGGGGGTGACGTCTGATGCCCTTCCGCGAGATCAATTCGAAGATGGTCGAGGCCCAGGTCGTCCCGGGGCAGAAGATGTACAGCCAGCGCGGGGCGATGCTCGCCTACCGCGGCGAGGTCTCCTTCACCCCGAGCCTGACCGGCGGCCAGGGCGGGGTCATGGGCATGATCGGCCGCCGGGTGGCGAACGAGCAGACCCCGCTGATGACCGTCGAAGGCAGCGGCACGGTGTTGTTCGGCAACGGCGGCTACCACATCCAGGTGATCAACCTGACCGGCGAGACGCTCTACGTCGAGGCCGACCGGCTCCTCGCCTTCGACGGCACCCTCCAGCAGGGCACGATGTTCATGGGCTCCCAGGGCGGCGTCATGGGCATGGTGCGCGGCCAGGTGACGGGCCAGGGCCTGTTCACCACCACGCTCAAGGGCCACGGCTCGGTCGCCGTGATGGCCCACGGCGGGGTCATCGAGCTTCCCGTCACCCCCCAGCGCCCGGTCCATGTCGACCCGCAGGCGTACGTCGCCCACCACGGCGAGGTCCGCAACAAGCTCTCCACCGCGCTCGGCTGGCGCGACATGGTGGGGCGCGGCTCGGGCGAGGCGTTCCAGCTGGAGCTGTCCGGCCAGGGCGCGGTGTACGTACAGGCTTCGGAGGAGAAACTGTGAACTTCGGCCCCGTGACCGGCGGCCCCGGCGGCCCGACGGTCTTCGACCCGTTCACGCTGCCCTCCGACGACAACGTGAACGCGTACACCTTCTGCGTGGAGCTCAAGGGAAACCAGTGGTTCCTGCAGAAGGGCAAGATGATCTCGTACTACGGGAGCATCGAGTTCAACGGCATCGGCAACGGCCGCTTCGACCGGCTGCTGCGCACCAGCTTCCATTCGCCGCTGCACGCGAGTGACTGGGTGGTGGCCGAGGGGCAGGGCAAGATGCTGCTCGCCGACCGGGCCTTCGACGTGAACTCGTACGACCTGGAGAACGGGAACCTGACGATCCGGTCGGGCAATCTGCTCGCGTACCAGCCCACCCTGGCGCTGAAGCAGTCGATCGTCCCGGGTTTTCTGACCCTGATCGGAACCGGCAAGTTCGTGGCCGCGTCCAACGGACCGGTGGTGTTCATGGAGCCGCCGCTGCGGGTGGACCCGCAGGCGCTGGTGGGCTGGGCGGACTGCCCCTCCCCGTGCCACCACTACGACCACGGATACATGTCGGGCGTGATGGGCGGGCTGCGCTCGCTGACCGGCATGGGCGGCGCCTCGGGGGAGGAGCACCAGTTCGAGTTCGTCGGCGCGGGGACGGTCCTGCTGCAGTCGTCGGAAATGCTGATGGCGGAGCAGGCGGTGGGCGTGGTCGGCGCGGAGCCCGGCATTCCGGGCGGCGGCGCCGGGCATCAGGCCCAGAGTTCGCCGGGACAGTCGGGCGTGCCGCGGATGCCGGGGCAGCTGGGTGATCTCCAGCGGCGCTTCGGATTGTGACTGACCCGGCCGTCCGAATCTTGTACGCAATTCAACTTTTTAGGTAGAATTCATTCATGGAGACCATGGAGACCGAGACAGCCACCCGCCCCCCGACTCCGTCCGGGGCGGCCCCCTGGCTGACCGACGCCGAACAGTGCGCCTGGCGCACCCACCTGGACGTCAGCAGGCTGCTGATGCACCAGCTGGAAAAGGATCTCCAGCCCTTCGGACTCACCAACAACGACTACGAGATCCTGGTGAACCTCTCCGAGTCCGAGGAACACCGGATGCGGATGAGCGACCTCGCGACCGCGACCCTGCAGTCCAAGAGCCGCCTGTCCCACCAGATCACGCGCATGGAAACGGCGGGCCTGGTCCAGCGCGTGAACTGCGAGTCCGACCGCCGCGGCCTGTACGCGGTCCTCACGGACGAGGGCATGGAGCTGATGCGCAGGGTCGCCCCGCACCACGTGGCGTCCGTCCGCCGGCACTTCATCGACCTGCTGACGCCGGAGGCGCTGGCCCAGCTGCGCGCCTCGCTGACACCGGTCGCGGACCACCTGCGCGACAACCGCGGCAAGGTCTGAGCCTCGGCGCGCGCCCCCGCCGGACCGGGGGCGAGGACCGCCCGGCCCCCGCGGGCGACGCGCGGGGCCCGCGGCTCGGGGCCCAGCCGCGCGGTCAGGCCCCGGTCAGGCCTCGGTCAGGGTCTCCAGCAGCGCGTCGGCGGCCGCGTACGGGTCCAGCTCACCGGCCGCCACCCGCGCGGCCAGCGCGTTCAGGTGCGCGTCGCCGTGCACGTCCGCGAGCCGGGCCCGCAGGGCCGTGATCGCGATGGTCTCCACCTCCCGCGCCGCCCGCGCCGCACGCCGCTGCGCCAGCACTCCGCGCTCGTCCATCCACGCCCGGTGCTTCTCCAGCGCCTCGACCAGCTCGTCGATGCCCTCACCCCGGGCGGCGACCGTCTTCACGATCGGCGGCCGCCAGTCACCGGCTCCCCGGGACTCCCCCAGGCCCAGCATATGGTTCAGCTCGCGGGCGGTGGCGTCAGCGCCGTCCCGGTCCGCCTTGTTCACCACGTACACGTCACCGATCTCCAGGATGCCCGCCTTGGCGGCCTGGATCCCGTCACCCATCCCGGGTGCCAGCAGCACCACCGAGGTGTCGGCCTGCGAGGCGATCTCCACCTCCGACTGCCCGACCCCGACCGTCTCGACCAGGATCACCTCGCAGCCGGCCGCGTCCAGGACCCGGATCGCCTGCGGCGCGGACCACGCCAGCCCGCCCAGGTGGCCCCGGGTGGCCATGGACCGGATGTAGACACCCGGGTCCGACGCGTGGTCCGACATCCGCACCCGGTCACCGAGCAGCGCCCCGCCCGAGAAGGGCGAGGACGGGTCGACGGCGAGGACGCCGACCCGCTTGCCCGCCTTGCGGTAGGCCGACACCAGCGCCGAGGTGGACGTGGACTTCCCGACGCCCGGGGACCCCGTCAGACCCACGACGTACGCGCCGCCCGTCAGCGGGGCCAGGGCGGCCATCACCTCGCGCAGCTGCGGGGACGCCCCCTCGACCAGTGAGATCAAGCGGGCCACGGCCCGCGGTCGGCCTTCACGGGCCTGCGCCACCAGCGTGGGGACGTCCACCGTCATACGTGCTGCGCTCCTCGGTTCTCGTACGGGTAAAGAGGGGTACTAGGCCTTGACGCGGGGCACGCGCACGATCAGCGCGTCACCCTGCCCGCCGCCACCGCACAGCCCGGCCGCGCCGACCCCGCCGCCGCGGCGCTTCAGCTCCAGCGCCAAGTGCAGCACCACGCGGGCGCCGGACATGCCGATCGGGTGTCCCAGGGCAATGGCGCCGCCGTTGACGTTCACCTTTTCCGGGGTCACCCCGAGGTCCTTCATTGACTGCACGGCCACCGCCGCGAAGGCCTCGTTGATCTCGATGAGGTCGAGGTCGGCGACGTCCAGGCCCTCCTTCTCCAGGGCGTGCCGGATCGCGTTGGAGGGCTGCGACTGGAGGGAGTTGTCGGGGCCCGCCACGTTGCCGTGGGCGCCGATCTCCGCGATCCACTCCAGGCCCAGCTCCTCGGCCCTGGCCTTGCTCATCACGACCACGGCGGCCGCGCCGTCGCTGATCTGGGAGGAGGTACCGGCGGTGATGGTGCCCTCCTTCGCGAAGGCGGGCCGCAGCTTCCCGAGGGACTCCACCGTGGTCTCCGGACGGATGCCCTCGTCCAGCGCGAAGACCACCGGTTCGCCCTTGCGCTGCGGAATCTCGACCGGGGTGATCTCGGCCTCGAAGACGCCGTTCTTCTGCGCGGCCGCGGCCCGCTGGTGCGAGGCGGCGGCGAATTCGTCCTGCGGGGCGCGGTCGATGCCCAGGCGGGCGTTGTGCTTCTCCGTGGACTCGCCCATCGCGATGCTCTCGAAGGGGTCGGTGAGGCCGTCGTGCGCCATGGCGTCGAGCATGCCGATGGCGCCGAACTTGAAGCCCTCGCGCGACTTCGGCATCAGGTGCGGGGCGTTGGTCATGGACTCCTGACCGCCCGCGACCACGATGTCGAACTCGCCGGCGCGGATCAGCTGGTCGGCCAGCGCGATCGCGTCCAGACCCGACAGGCACACCTTGTTGATGGTCAGGGCGGGCACGTTCATCGGAATGCCGGCCTTGACCGCCGCCTGGCGGGCGGGGATCTGGCCCGTGCCGGCCTGGAGGACCTGGCCCATGATCACGTACTGCACCTGGTCGCCGGAGATTCCGGCCCGGTCCAGCGCGGACTTGATGGCGAAGCCGCCGAGGTCGGCACCCGAGAAGGACTTCAGCGAGCCAAGCAGTCGCCCCATGGGCGTGCGGGCCCCGGCGACGATCACTGAAGTGGTGTTGTTCGATCCGGACATGAGGCACAGCCCCTTGGATGAGGAGTGAACGAGGGTTTACGTCAATGTACTGAGCGGTACGGCCACGGTCACCGGGCCGCCGGTGTGATCGCGCGCACGTTGCGTCACGGCCTCCTCAGCGGTCCACTGGTCCCATGCTGACAAGGATCGACCACATCGGGATCGCCTGCTTCGACCTCGACAAGACCGTCGAGTTCTACCGTGCCACGTACGGCTTCGAGGTGTTCCACTCCGAGATCAACGAGGAGCAGGGCGTCCGCGAGGCCATGTTGAAGATCAACGAGACGTCCGACGGCGGCGCCTCCTACCTCCAGCTCCTGGAGCCCACCCGCGAGGACTCGGCGGTGGGCAAGTGGCTGGCCAAGAACGGCGAGGGGGTCCACCACATCGCTTTCGGCACCGAGGACGTCCAGGGCGACTCGGAGGCCATCCGCGGCAAGGGCGTCCGCGTCCTCTACGACGAGCCCCGCACGGGCTCGATGGGCTCTTCGATCACCTTCCTCCATCCCAAGGACTGCCACGGAGTCCTCACCGAACTGGTCACGGCCAACCCACAGCACTGATGTCGCCATTCCCCGGCCGGTAGAGTGGCCATGGCTCGGCCGGGGTTCGGTGCGGAGACGGGGTCGGGGCCTGTGACCCCTGCCCCGGTATCTGACACCATTCCCCCGGGGGTGCCGTTCAGCGGGCGGACGGTGCTCATTTGGGAATGAGCTTGCGACCAGGGGACGGATGGGACCGCGCTGTGCGGGGCTACGAAAGCCAGGAGAGCCATCAGGCCGAGGCCGACCACCTCTCGCGCTTCGAAGCCGAGATGGAGCGGCTGAAGAAGGAGCGCGGGAAGGCCGTCCAGCACGCCGAGGACCTGGGATACCAGGTCGAGGTGCTGCGCGCCAAGCTCCATGAGGTACGCCGCAGCCTGGCGTCCCGGCCCGCCTACGACGGCGCGGACATGGGCTACCAGGCGGAGCAGCTGCTCCGCAATGCCCAGATCCAGGCCGACCAGATGCGCTCCGACGCCGAGCGGGAGCTGCGCGACGCCCGGGCACAGACCCAGCGCATCCTGCAGGAGCACGCCGAGCACCAGGCGCGCCTGCAGGCCGAACTGCACGCCGAGGCCGTCAACCGGCGCCAGCGCCTGGACCAGGAGCTCAACGAGCGCCGCCAGACCGTCGAGGCCCACGTCAACGAGAACGTGGCCTGGGCCGAGCAGCTGCGCGCCCGTACGGAGTCCCAGGCCCGCAGGCTCATGGACGAGTCCCGTGCCGAGGCCGAGCAGGCCCTGAACGCCGCCCGGGCCGAGGCCGCCCGGCTCGCCGAGGAGGCCCGCCGCCGGCTGACCTCCGAGGCGGAGGCCTCCCGCGCCGAGGCCGAGGCCACCCTGCTGCGCGCCCGCAAGGAGGCCGAGCGACTGCTGACCGCCGCCTCCGCGCAGGTGCAGGAGGCCAGCGAGCACGCGGAGCGGCTGCGCTCCACCACGTCCGCGGAGGCCGAGCAGACCCGCCAGCAGACCCTCGACCTCGGCCGCGCGGCCGAGTCCCGCGTGCAGGAGGCCGACAGCACACTGCGCGAGGCCCGAGCGGCGGCCGAGAAGCTGCTCGCGGAGGCCAAGGAGAGCGCCGCCCGGCAGCTGGCCTCCGCGGAGTCCGTGAACGAGCAGCGCACCCGTACCGCCAAGGAGCAGGTCGCCCGGCTGGTCGGCGAGGCCACCAAGGAGGCCGAGGCGCTCAAGGCGGAGGCCGAGCAGGCGCTGGCCGACTCCCTTGCGGAGGCCGAGCGGCTGCGGATCGAGGCGGGCGAGCAGGCCCGTACGGCCGCGGCCGAGGACACGGCGGCGCAGCTGGCGAAGGCGGCCCGCACGGCGGAGGACGTACTGAACAAGGCCTCGGAGGACGCCCGGGCCACCACCCGGGCCGCGTCCGAGGAGGCGGAGCGGATCCGCCGCGAGGCCGAGGCCGAGGCGGAACGGCTGCGCGCCCAGGCGGCGGCCACGGCCGATGAGCTCAAGGGCGCCGCGAAGGACGACACCGAGGAGTACCGGGCCCGCACCGTCGAACTCCAGGAGGAGGCCCGGCGGCTGCGCGGCGAGGCCGAGCAGCTGCGCGCGGAGGCCGTCGCCGAAGGCGAGCGGATCCGCGGCGAAGCACGCCGCGAGGCCGTCCAGCAGATCGAGGAGGCGGCCCGGACCGCCGAGGAGCTCCTCGGCAAGGCGAAGGCGGACGCGGACGAGCTGCGGAGCGGGGCGACCGCCGAGAGCGAGCGGGTCCGCGCCGAGGCCGTCGAGCGGGCGACCACGCTGCGCAAGCAGGCCGAGGAGACCCTGGAGCGGACCCGCGCCGAGGCGGAGCGGCTGCGCGCCGAGGCGGCGGAGCAGGCGGAAGCCGTCCGGGCCGAGGCGGAAGCGGCGGCCCGCGCGCGCCGCGAGGAGACCGAGCAGGCACTGGCCGCGAAGCGGGCGGAGGCCGACGAGGAGCTCGTACGGCTGCACACGGACGCCGAGGGCCGGCTCAGCACGGCCGAGCAGACGCTGCGCGACGCCCGCGCGGCGGCGGAGAACATCCGCCGGGAGACCACCGAGGAGACCGACCGGCTGCGGGCCGAGTCGGCTGAGCGGATCCGCAGCCTCCAGGCACAGTCGGAGACGGAGGCCGACCAGCTGCGCCACGACGCGGCGGACGACGCCGGCCGGGTGCGCGCGGAGGCCGAGCAGGTCGCCGTACGGCTGCGCAGCGAGGCCGAGGCCGAAGCGGAGCGGGTGCGCTCGGAGGCGCAGGAGACCGCGGACCGGCTGCGCGCGGAGGCGAAGGCCGCGGGCGAGCGGATCGCCGCGGAGGCCGCGGAGGCGCTGGCCGCCGCGCAGGAGGAGGCCGCCCGGCGCCGCCGGGAGTCCGAGGAGACCCTGGCGTCGGCCCGGACGGACGCGGAGAACGAGCGGGCGCAGGCCCGCGAGCAGAGCGAGGAACTGCTGGCGGCGGCCCGCAAGCGCTCGGAGGAGGCGCAGGCCGAGGCGGCCCGCCTGACCGAGGAGGCGGAGCGGCGCGCGTCGGAGCTGGTCACGGCGGCGGAGGCCACCGCCCAGCAGGTACGGGACTCCGTCGCCGGGCTGCACGAACAGGCCGAGGAGGAGGTCGCCGGGCTGCGCAGCGCCGCCGAGCACGCGGCGCAGCGTACGAGGACGGAGGCCGAGGAAGAGGCCCAGCGGGTCCGCGCGGACGCCCACGCGGAACGCGAGCGGGCCACCGAGGACGCCAACCGGGTCCGCAGCGAGGCACGCACCGAGACGGACGCGGCGAAGGCCCTGGCCGAGCGCACGGTCGGCGACGCGATCGCCGAGGCGGAGCAGCTGCGCAGCGACACCGCCGAGTACGCGCAGCGGGTGCGCACCGAGGCCACGGACGCCCTGGCGGCGTCCGAGCGGGACGCGGCCCGGACCCGGGCGGATGCCCGGGACGACGCGAACCGCATCCGCGGCGAGGCGGCGGAGGCGCTGGAGTCGTCCCGCGCCGAGGCCGCGCGGATCGTCGCCGAGGCGACGGCGGAGGCCGAGCGGCTCACCGCGGAGACCCTGGCGGCGAATGCGGCCCTGGTCGGCGAGGCCACCGCCGAGGCGGAGCGGATCACCGCGGAGGCGGTGGCCGCGGCCGACGCGACCCGCGCCGAGGCGGCGAACACGCTGGACGAGGCGCGCGCCGAGGCCAACCGGCTGCGGAGCGACGCCGCCGAGCAGGCCGACCGCCTCATCACCGAGGCGGCCTCCGAGGCGGACAGGCTCACCGAGGAGACCCGCGCGGCCAATGCCGCCACGGTCGGCGAGGCGACCGCGAAGGCGGAGCGGCTCACCGCGCAGGCGGCCGACACGCTCGCGGCGGCCGAGCGGGACGCCGCGAGGATCCTGGTCGACTCCCGTGCCGAGGGCGACCGGCTGATCGACGAGACCCGCGCGGCCAACGAACTCACGGTCGGCGAGGCCGCGGCGGAGGCCGAGCGGCTGCGCACGGACGCGGCGCGGACCCTGGACGACGCCCGCGCGGAGGGCGGCCGGATCATCGGCGAGGCCACCGCGGAGGCGGACCGGGTCACGGTCGCGGCGAACGAGACCCTGGCGAGTGCCGAGCGGGAGGCCGAGCAGACCCTCGACGAGGCGCGCGCCGAGGCCCACCGGCTGCGCTCCGACGCCGCCGAGCAGGCCGACCGGCTCATCACCGAGGCCGCGTCGGAGGCGGACAAGCTCACCGAGCGGACCCGCAAGGACAACGAGCGCACGGTCGGCGAGGCGGCGAACGAGGCCGAGCGGCTGCGCGCGGAGGCGACGGAGGCCCTGTCCTCGGCGCAGGAACACGCGACCCGCACCCGGTCGGAGGCCGAGCGCGTCAAGGCGGAGGCGGCGACCGCGGCGGAGCGCATGCGCGCCGAGGCCCGTACGGAGTCCGAGCGGCTGCTGGACGAAGCCCGCGAGGAGGCCAACAAGCGCCGCAGCGAGGCGGCGGAGCAGGTCGACCGGCTCATCACGGAGGCCTCGGCGGAAGCGGACAAGCTCACCGCGGACGCGCAGAAGCAGGCCCTGGCCGCCACCACGGCGGCCGAGGAGCAGGCCGACGCGATGGTCGACGCGGCCCGCAAGGAGGCCGCCCGGATCACGTCCGAGGCGACCGTCGAGGGCAACTCCCTGGTGGAGAAGGCCCGCACGGACGCGGACGGGCTGCTGGTCGGGGCGCGTAGGGACGCGTCCGCCATAAGGGAGCGGGCGGAGGAGCTGCGCGGTCGCGTCGAGGCGGAGGTCGAGGAGCTGCACGAGCGGGCCCGCCGGGAGTCGGCCGAGCAGATGAAGTCGGCCGGCGAGCGCGTGGACAAGCTCGTACGGGCGGCGACCGAGCAGAGCGTCGA
The DNA here is from genome assembly GCF_040611115.1 of Streptomyces sp. NPDC003038. Lineage (NCBI taxonomy): Bacteria > Bacillati > Actinomycetota > Actinomycetes > Kitasatosporales > Streptomycetaceae > Streptomyces > Streptomyces sp. NPDC003038. The sequence goes on along the minus strand of NZ_JBEXNN010000010.1, from coordinate 60,838 downwards.
GGCCGAGGCGAAGGCCAAGGCCCTGGTGTCGGACGCGAGCAGCGAGGCGGGCAAGGTGCGCATCGCCGCCGTGCGCAAGGCGGAGGCGCTCCTGAAGGAGGCCGAGCAGAAGAAGGCCGAGCTGGTACGGGAGGCCGAGGGCACGCTGGCGCAGGCCCGGTCGGAGGCCGAACGGCTCGTCGAGGAGGGCCGTCGTGAACTGGAGGTTCTGGTGCGCCGGCGCGAGGACATCCAGGCGGAGATCTCCCGTGTCCAGGACGTTCTTGAGGCGTTGGAATCATTCGAGGCGCCCTCGGGCGGCACGAAGCCCACGGTCGGCGGCCAGGGCGCGGGGGGCGTGAAGGCCGGCGCGACAGCGGGTTCCACTCGTTCGGGTGGTAAAACGTCAGAAGGCTAGTCAGTGTGAAGGATGTGTGCCCCTGATGGAGGTTCAGGCGAACGAGTGACTAGCATTCTGCCGCCTTGCCACTCAAAAGGGGTGTCATTGTCCAGATCAAACATGGAATGACTCGATGACACGCCGCCCGGGCCCCTAGGATTCCCCTTAACACCTCACGTAGCACCTCATCGGTCTCATTCGACAGGAACCCCATGAGCGACACTTCCTCCCCCTTCGGCTTCGAGCTCGTGCGGCGTGGTTACGACCGCGGTCAGGTGGACGACCGCATTACCAAGCTGGTCTCCGACCGCGACAGCGCCCTTGGACGTATCAACTCTCTGGAAAAGCGGATCGAGGAGCTGCACCTCGAGACGCAGAACGCCCAGGCCCAGGTGAACGACGCCGAGCCGTCGTACGCCGGCCTCGGCGCCCGGGTCGAGAAGATCCTGCGCCTCGCGGAGGAGGAGGCGAAGGACCTTCGTGAGGAGGCCCGTCGCGCGGCCGACCAGCACCGCGAGCTGGCCGAGTCGGCTGCCCAGCAGGTCCGCAACGACGCCGAGTCGTTCGCCGCCGACCGCAAGTCGAAGGCGGACGACGAGGGCATCCGCATCGTCGAGAAGGCCAAGGGCGACGCCGCCACCCTGCGCGCCGAGGCCCAGAAGGACGCGGCCTCCAAGCGCGAGGAGGCCGACGCGCTGTTCGAGGAGACCCGCGCCAAGGCCGCCCAGGCCGCCGCGGACTTCGAGACCAACCTCGCCAAGCGCCGCGAGCAGTCCGAGCGCGACCTCGCCTCGCGTCAGGCCAAGGCCGAGAAGCGCCTCGCGGAGATCGAGCACCGCGCGGAGCAGCTGCGCCTGGAGGCAGAGAAGCTGCGTACGGACGCGGAGCGCCGCGCCCGCCAGACCGTGGAGACCGCGCAGCGTCAGGCCGAGGACATCGTGGCCGACGCCAACGCCAAGGCCGACCGGATCCGCAGCGAGTCCGAGCGCGAGCTCGCGGCGCTCACCAACCGCCGCGACTCCATCAACGCTCAGCTCACCAACGTCCGCGAGATGCTCGCGACGCTGACCGGTGCGGCTGTCGCGGCCGCCGGCTCCCCGATCGACGACGAGCCGGTCACCCGCGGCGTCCCGGCGCAGCAGAGCCGTTGAGCACCCGCTGAAGTCCCCACGGGGAACCAGCCGGTAGCGAAACAGCGTGCCCGAGGGCCTTGTGCCACCTCGAAGAGGTGGCACAAGGCCCTCGGGCGTTCTAGCGTGGCCGCATGATCGAGCTTGAGGGCCTTACCAAACGATTCGGCGCGAAGACCGCCGTGGACCACCTCAGCTTCCAGGTCAGACCGGGGGTGGTGACCGGCTTCCTCGGCCCCAACGGGGCCGGGAAGTCCACGACCATGCGCATGATGCTCGACCTCGACAATCCGACCAGCGGTACGGTCCGGATCGACGGGAAGCACTACCGGGACCTGCCGGAGCCCTTGAAGTACATCGGTGCGCTGCTGGACGCGAAAGCCATGCACGGCGGCCGCAGCGCCTACAACAACCTTCTCTGCCTTGCCCAGTCGAACCGGATCCCGGAGAGCCGGGTCGCGGAGGTGCTGGACCTGGTCGGCCTGACGGCCGTGGCGAAGAAGAAGTCGAAAGGATTTTCGCTCGGCATGGGGCAGCGGCTGGGAATCGCCTCCGCCCTGCTCGGTGATCCGGAGATCCTGATGTTCGACGAACCCGTCAATGGTCTGGACCCGGAGGGAATTCTCTGGATCCGCAATCTTATGAAGGGCCTGGCGGCAGAGGGAAGAACGATCTTCGTCTCCTCTCATCTGATGAGTGAAATGGCCCTGACCGCCGACCATTTGGTCGTCATCGGCCAGGGAAGGCTGCTGGCCGATCTGTCCATGGCCGATTTCATCCACCAGAACTCCCGCAGTTACGTCCGGCTGCGCTCGCCTCAGCAGGAACGGCTCAAGGACGTCCTGCACGAGGCCGGGATCGACGCCATCCCCGTCCCGGCCACGGGCGCACTGGAGATCGACGGCGTGAGCCCGGAGCGGCTCGGCGAGCTCGCCGCCGAGCACCAGATCGTCCTGCACGAACTCAGCCCGCAACGGGCTTCACTGGAAGAAGCGTTCATGCGCATGACGGCGGACTCCGTCGAGTACCACGCCCACGCGCCGGGCGCCGGTCTCCCCGGCGGGCCGGTCATCCCGGGCGCACCCGGCGCCCCGGTCGTCCCCGGCATGGCCGCCGACAACCCGGCCCGGCCGGCCGACGTCCCCGCGTGGGGCGCCGGCTACGAGGCGACGCGCAAGGGCGGTGAGTGACCATGTCGGCCTTCCCCGCCATCCTCAAGTCCGAGTGGACCAAGATCCGTACGGTCGCCTCGACCAGCTGGACCCTCGCCATCGCCCTGATCGCGACCGTCGGGTTCGGTGCCGCTTTCTGCGCCGCGATCAACTCGGCCATCGATGACATGAGCGCCATCGAACGGGCCACCTTCGACCCCACCCTGGTGAGCTTCGGCGGGATGACCTTCGGCCAGCTGTCGATGATCGTCTTCGGGGTGCTGGTGGTCAGCACCGAGTACAGCTCGGGCATGATCCGCACCTCACTGGCCGCCGTACCCGGACGCGCGAGCTTCCTGTTGGGCAAGCTCACCGTGGCCACGACACTGGCCCTGCTGGTCGGACTGCTGACCAGCTTCGTGTCCTTCTTCCTCGGCCAGGCGATCCTGGGGGATCACGGCATCGGCATCGGCGAGGAGAACGTCCTGCGCGCGGTGCTCGGCGCCGGCCTCTACATGGCGCTCCTCGCCCTGTTCTCCATGGGCGTAGCTTCCATGCTGCGCAGCTCGGTCGCCGCGATCAGCATCCTGATCCCGTTCTTCCTGATCGTCTCGAACCTCCTCAGCGGATTCGAAGCGACCCGCAAGTACGGCCAGTACCTGCCCGACCAGGCGGGATCCAAGATCATGCAGGTCGTGCCGGACGCCATGGGCAGTGCCGAAACCCCCTACGGTCCCTGGGGCGGCCTCGGGCTGATGGTCCTGTGGGTGCTGGCCGCCGTACTCGGTGGCTACGTCGTGCTGAAGAAGCGCGACGCGTGACGGGCCGGGCACGCTCCGGCCTCCGTCCTGTGACCGACCTCTGAGGTACTACGGGTGATCCCCGGGTCGGACTCAGGGGCAGCTCAGGGATCCGGCCCGGGACGGAACCACAGGAGACTCGATATCCTCTTAACCCTTACGCGGGCGAAAGTCGTCCCGGCCTGGTAAGGGGCAGCAAGATGATCGAGGCAGTCGGCCTGACCAAGCGCTACGGCGCCAAGACCGCCGTCGACCAGCTGTCCTTCCAGGTCAAGCCGGGTCACGTGACCGGATTCCTGGGGCCCAACGGCTCCGGGAAATCCACCACCATGCGCATGATCCTCGGCCTCGACCGGCCCACCTCGGGGCACGTCACGATCAACGGCCTCCCCTTCCGCGAGCTGCCGAACGCCCAGCGGCACGTCGGCGCCCTGCTCGACGCCAAGGCCGTGCACGGCGGCCGCCGGGCGCGCACGCACCTGCTCTCCGTCGCCCAGCTCTCCGGGATCCCGGAGAAGCGGGTGGACGAGGTGCTGGCCGTGGTCGGCCTCCAGGACGTCGCCCGGCAGCGGACGAAGGGCTTCTCCCTCGGCATGGGCCAGCGGCTCGGCATCGCCACCGCCCTGCTCGGCGACCCGCAGGTGCTGCTGTTCGACGAGCCGGTCAACGGGCTCGACCCCGAAGGCATCCGCTGGGTCCGCAATCTCATGCGGCAGCTCGCCGCCGAGGGCCGCACCGTCCTGGTCTCCTCGCACCTCATGAGCGAGATGGCGCTGACCGCCGACCACCTGATCGTGATCGGCCGGGGACGGCTGCTGGCCGACATGGGCACCCAGGAGTTCATCACCCACAACTCGGCCGGATTCGCACGGGTGCGCGCGGCCGACACCGATCCGGATGGCTGGGACACGCTGGGCGCGGTCCTCACCAAGGCGGGCGGCCGGGTGCTCCAGGAGCCCGGAGGAGCACTGCGCGTGACCGGCCTGGAGCTTCCCCGCATCTCGGATCTCGCGCACGAGGCGGGCGTACGGCTGTGGGAGCTGTCACCGCACCGGGCCTCGCTGGAGGAGGCGTACATGCGGATGACCCAGTCCTCCGTCGAGTACACCTCCACCGAGGACCCGCGGGCCGAGCTGTGGGAGCCGCCGCCGCTGACCGTCCCGAAGTGGGAGGACGAGGCCGCGGCCCCGGAGGTCCCGCGGACGGGCTTCTACGCGCCTCCGCCGCCCGGGGCGGGCGGGCAGCAGCCCTTCCTGATGCCCAGTGAACCCGGCGAGCTCGCCGGAGCCGCCAAGAACGATCCCGAGGACCCCCGATGACCGGCCCCACGCGCACCGGCCCGACCTCGCCCGCCACCCCGCCCGGGGACCAGCCGCGGAACTACTCCTCGACGCTGCCCACACCACGGCCGCACCTGGGACACGCGCTGGCCTCGGAGTGGACGAAGCTGGTCTCGGTGCGCTCCACGCTGTGGACGCTGGGCGCCCTCGTGGTGACCGTGGTCGGCATCGGGCTGCTCTTCGTGGCGCAGACCCGGGACGGGGACTACGCGGACATGCCGTTCACCACGCCCGCGCTCTTCGGCCTGCTGATCGGGCAGCTCGCGGTGATGGTGCTGGGCGTCCTGACGATCACCTCGGAGCACGGCACCGGGCTGGTCCGCACGACCTTCACCGCCGCCCCCGACCGGCACCGGGTGCTCACCGCGAAGTACCTCGTCTTCGGCATCACCGCCTTCGTCGCCACCGCCGGCTCGGTCGCCGTGGTCGCACTGGCAGCCGCGATCGTGCACAACGGCCCGGCCGCAGGGCCGCATGCGGACGGCGAATGGCTGGGCGGACTGGCCGGCAGCTTCTACGTCACCCTGCTCGGGGTGCTCGCCCTCGCCGTCGGGGCGCTGGTGCGGCACTCGGCCGGGGCGATCGCCGTGATGCTGGGCCTCGTGACGCTGCCGCCGGTGATAGGGGCGATGCTCAGCGTCTGGGAGGCCGCCGCGCCCCTCGGACGCGGGGTCCTGGCGCACAACGCGCCGGTGGCGCTGATGCAGTTGTTCGGCATGCCGGACGGCGGCTCCCCGGGGGCGGATCCGCCCAGCGACTGGAGCCACATGCTGCTGATCCTGGTGGTGACGGGAGCCGCGGTCGCGGCCTCGTACACGGTGGTCGGACGCCGGGACGTGTGACGGACGCACCCCACTTCGCCGAGGCCTAGTACTTCGGCGCGTTCCTGGACCGCTGCACCTTCGAGGTGCGGCGGTCCTTCGCGTTCCAGCAGGCCTTGTGCCAGTGCCGCCGGTCTTCCACGCCGCCGTACTCCGGCCAGGCCACCAGGTGCGGAGTGCCGGAGGGGATCTCCTGGTCGCAGCCGGGGCAGCGGTAGCGCTTGCCCGCGGCGCTCGCGCCCGCGACGTGCCGGACCTTCCACTCCTCGCCCTGGTACTCCTCGGTGCGTTCCAGCCCGTACCGGTCCAGATGCGCGGAGCCGGAGCCCGGGTCCGCACGATCGGCTGGATTCCCGCCGCCCCTGGGGCGGTTGTGGCGCGGTGACACGTATACCTCACGGAGGGGCGGACGGCAGTGACTTTCTCCCAGACTACGCGCAGCGAGGCCGGGTACCCGCAGGGTGGCCGAGAGAGGTGGAAGGCCTTGCGAGGACTGGCCCGACAATCCCAATAACTTTCCTGTCAGCCCGTGCCTTTGGCACGTGTCAGACGTTGTTGCCGGTAACACGTTATGCATCAGGAAGCCGGTCCACCTGGGGGAGGCCGCGTCAGCCGCGAGGAGGCTAAGGCGATGCGCGTAGGAGCGTTTGTACTGGCGGCCCAGTTCCCGGGTCAGGGACAGGGCGAGGCACTGCACCGGGCGGTGCGGACCGCCGAGGTGGCCGAGGAGGCCGGGCTGGACTCGGTCTGGCTCGCCGAGCACCACTTCGTCCCGTACGGGGTCTGCCCGTCGGCGGTGACCCTGGCCGCCCTGCTGCTGGGCCGGACCCGGCGGCTACGGGTGGGCACGGCGGTGAGCGTGCTGCCGAACACGCACCCGGTGGCCCTCGGGGAACAGGCGGCGCTGCTGCACCTGACCTCGGGCGGCCGCTTCACGCTCGGGGTGGGCCGCGGCGGGCCGTGGGTCGACCTGGAGGTGTTCGGTGGCGGCCTGGAGGCGTACGAGAACGGCTTCCCGGAGGCCCTGGACCTGCTGCGGCGCTGGCTGACGGAACCGAGGGTGGGGACCGCCGGCGAGCGGTACGACTTCCGCGAGGTGGCGGTCGTACCGAGGCCTTCGGAGGCCCTGGACGGGGACGGAGCGGGCCCGGAGGTGATCGTCGCCTGCACCTCGCCGACGTCGGTACGGCTGGCAGCGGAGCGGGGGCTGCCGATGCTGCTGGGCATGCACTGCGGGGACGAGGACAAGGCGGCGATGGTCGGCCTGTGGAGCCGCACGGCGCTGGCGGCGGGCCATTCGCGGGAGCACGTGAGGGCCGTGGGCCATGTGTCCGCCGGCGTGTGCCAGCTGGCCGACCGCGCGGCTGACGCCCGCGAGGCCCTGTTGAAGTCGATGCCGGGATGGCTGAAGCAGGGTCTGGACGCACATGTGACGGTGGACGGCCGCGTGCGCGCGATGCGGGATCCCGTCGCGTACACGGAGCTGCTGTGCGAACTGCACCCGGTGGGCAGCCCGCGGCTGGCGGCGGACCGGCTGGCGGCCACGTCGGAGCGCACGGGGATCACGCGCTTCGCCCTCCTGACGGAAGGCTCCGGCGATCTCGCCGCGACGGAGGAGAACCTACGACGCCTCGGCGCCGAAGTCCTGCCCCGCCTCGGCTGAGACCTGGCTGCCGCTCCGGAAACGGAGCGGCAGCGAAGTACCGGTCGTCTCAGCAGTCCTCTTAGCAGTCCCGCATTTCCGGTGACTGGTTGAGCAGCTGGCCACGGATCGAAGTGAACTTGGCCAGCCGGTCGTCCACCGAGGAGTCCAGCGGGAAGACCGCCACTCGGTGACAGTTCTGGAATGCCAGGCGCACTCCGAAGTGCCGCTGCAGCGCACCACGTATCGCGTCACTCGCGAGAGCGCGCAGCAACTGCCCACGCGCCTGCTCGTCGGGCGGCGGCGTCTGGTTGTCGGCGAACTGTCCGCCGTCCACCTTCAGCTGGGCCACCAGTGAGCTGATCATCTCCCACGCATAGGGCAGGGAGGTCCGGACGCAGTCGACGAAAGCGGCTTCATCGACCTCGCCTCGCTCGGCCTGTTCGAGTAGGGCCGGTGAGACGTCGAGCGACATGGGTTCTCCTCTCGCGACTCCGGCTGTTTGGGTAGCCGGAGTCTTACGGGCAGGGAAGGAGGCCGCGACGCAGCGTGCACGCTCGGCAACCTCCCGCTCACCACGGTAGGCGCCCCTTGGATGCCGCACCAGGAGAATGCGCATACAACGCGCCATCGGCGAACGGGGCTTTCACGGGCGAATCGCGTGGAGGCCGGTCGGTCGAGTAGCGTTGCCGACCATGCGTCTCGTCATTGCCCGCTGCTCCGTCGACTACGCGGGCCGGCTCACCGCCCATCTGCCCTCGGCACCCCGTCTGATCCTCGTAAAGGCCGACGGAAGTGTCTCGATCCATGCCGACGACCGGGCGTACAAACCGCTCAACTGGATGTCGCCGCCGTGCACCCTCAAGGAGGGGAGCGGTGACGAAGCCGGCGTCTGGACGGTCGTCAACAAGGCGGGCGAGAAGCTCATCATCACGATGGAGGAAGTCCTGCACGACTCCTCCCACGAGCTGGGCATCGACCCCGGGCTCATCAAGGACGGCGTGGAGGCGCACCTCCAGGAACTCCTCGCGGACCGCATCGAAACGCTGGGCGAGGGCTACACGCTGATCCGGCGCGAGTACATGACGGCGATCGGCCCGGTGGACATCCTGTGCCGGGACGCGTCCGGCGTGACGGTGGCCGTGGAGATCAAGCGCCGCGGCGAGATCGACGGCGTCGAGCAGCTGACCCGCTACCTGGAACTCCTGAACCGCGACCCGCACCTCGCGCCGGTCCGGGGCGTGTTCGCGGCCCAGGAGATCAAGCCGCAGGCGAAGGTGCTGGCCACGGACCGCGGGATGGACTGCGTCGTCCTGGACTACAACGCCATGCGCGGCATCGAGGACGACAAGCTCCGCCTGTTCTGACCCTCCCCCCCAGGTCCTCCCCCCTGGCGAGCCCCTCGGAGGGCGGGCGGGTTCGCGGGTCGGGGCGGCCGGGTGTGAGGGCGGCCGGGATGCGCCGCGCGAGGGGTGGCGGCCACCACCACCGCACTTCGCACCCTCTGCCGGCGGTCCCTTGCGGGCGGCCCTGCCCTACTCTCCGCCCGGCGCCGTACCCGTGGGCACCGTGGTACCGGTGGGCCCGGAAGCGTCCGTGGGCGCCGGGGATACGGACGCCGACGGCGAGGGCTCCGGGGACGGCGACGTGGGCGGAGTGGACGACTGTGTCGGCGTCACCGGGGGCTTCGGGGACGACGGGGTGCGGGACGGTGTGCGGGACGGGGGTGCCGGGGTCCGGCCAGGGGTCGGGGCGGTGTTCTGCCCGGGGGTGCCGGGGTCCGTTGCCGGGGCCGACGTGGCGGGATCCGGAGCGGGGTCGTTCCCGCTCGTGTCCGGCACCACCGGCGGAGCCACGACCGGCGCGGTCGAGGACCCCGTCGGCCCGTTCGACGGCGATGTGGACGGCGACGACGGCGACGGTGTCGGCGGTGTCTCCGAGGAGCCCATCGCCAGGCTGACCACCGTGCCCAGTGCCACCACCGCCAGCGCACCGGCCGCGGCCAGCAGCACCGGGCGGCGGCTGGGCCTGCGCGACGGCTGAGGGGCCGCAGGGGCCACTGCCGCCGGCGCGGGCTTCGGCTCGACCGGGAAGGCGTCCTCGAACACCTCGGACAGCGTCGTCGGGGAGTCGGGACGGCGGACCACGTCCACGACCGGCCTCACAGGAGCCACAGGCGTCACCGCCGCCACCGGCTTCACGGGAGTCACGGGCTTCGCCGGGGTCACGGGGGTCACCGGCTTCACCGGCTCTGCCGGGGTCACGGGAGTCACCCGTGTCACCGCCTCGGACGCCACCGGTCCCGCCTGGACAACCGGCGTCACCCTCGTCACGGCCTCCGAACCTGCCGCCGGACCCGCCGGCGAACCCGCCGACAGCGCCACCGGGCCGGGCGCGGCACCCGGCAAGGCCGCCGCCGCCGCTGCGACCGGCGGCTCCAGCCGCAGCGGCGGCGACGCCGCCGCCCCCGCCGCCTCGGCCTCACGGTCCGAGACCAGCGCCAGCGCCCGCCGCCCGGCCACGGTGCCCCGCTTGTCCGCCAGCGCGCCCCGCAGCCCGATCGACGCCTCCAGCTCGGCCCGGGCCCGGTCCAGCCGTCCCTCGCACAGCGCGAGCACGCCCAGCTCGTGGTGGAAGTACGCCTGCTCCGCGACCTCCCCCGCCTTCCGCGCGGCCTCGGCGCCCGAGCGCAGCACCCGCTCCCACGCCTCCCAGCGCAGCGAGGCCGCGAACGCCGGAGCGGCGGTCCGTGCCAGCAGCACCGCCGCGACCACGTCCGCGCCGGCCAGGGCCGCGAGCACCGCGTCCGCCTCCGCCGCGACCCGCTCCGGGGTCACCGAGGAGTGCCCGGTCCACCAGGCGTAGTGCCGGGCGGCCGTACGGGCCTCCTCCGCGGCCGTCTCCCCGTACCCGGCCTCCTCCAGCTGTCGCGCGACTCCCCCGGCGAGCCGGTACCGCGTCCCGACCGGCGTCAGCAGCCCGCAGTCGAGCAGTTCCGCCACGGCCACGTCCGCATGGGTCTCCCCCACCAGCGCGGGCAGGTGCGAGTGGTGCGGCATCTCCCCGCCCAGCGCGCACGCGATCCGCAGGGCGGCCCGCCCCGATTCACTGAGCCGCGAGGCCAGCAGCCCGGCCGGGGCCGCGCCCTCCGCCAGGGTGGGCAGGGGGACTTCGGGGGTGTCGCGGGGGCGCTCCTGGAAGACGCCGGGCTCTTCCTCGTCGTCGTCCTCGGCGGCGCGGTTGAGTTCGTCCCGCCGGCGCAGCAGTGCGGCGGCCTGTACGAAGCGCAGCGGCAGCCCTTCGGAGGCGAACCGCAGGTCCTCCGCCCAGGCGGTCTCCGCGTCCGTCAGCGGCCGTCCGACGCCCGCCTCCAGCAGTTCGAGGCAGTCGGCCTTGCCGAGTCCGCCGAGGGAGACCTCTTCCAGGTGCGCGTCGTCGGAGGGGGCCCGGGCATCGGGGCGCGCGGCCAGCAGGTAGGCGCATTCGGGGGTGGCGCGCAGCAGTTCGTCGAGGGCGGATCCGCCCATCTCCAGGTCGTCGAGGAGGACGACGGCGCCGATGTCCCGTACGCGGGAGAGGAGCGTGATCCGGTCGGGCCGCTCCAGGGGGGCCTCGTACACGGCGGCGTAGAGCGTGTGGAGCAGTTCGGCGGGCTGCTGGTGGCCGCGCCCGGAGAGCCGTACGACGCCGTCGGGCGCGAGATCGGCACACTGGGCGGCGACCGCGTCGAGGAGGGTGGTGCGGCCCGATCCGGCGGGCCCGGTCAGCCGTACGGACCGGCCTCGGCCCAGCAGTCGTACGAGCCGTTCCCGTTCCTCCTCGCGCGTCGGCAGTGGCCGGACGCGTACGGGATGACCCGGGAGTACGGGCGGCCGTGCGGCGGCGTCCCGGGCGCTGCGGGCGGCGGCGTCGCGCTTGGGAGGGCGGCCGCCGGCCGTGCCGGGGCGAAGCGGCTCGATCTCGCTGCCGTCGACGGGGTTGACGGTGAGGGTGAAGTCACCGGCCGTCAGGGTGACGACGCGCGCCGGCCCCGAGGGCCCGCCGGGCCCAGCGGGCACGGCCGGAGGGCCCGCGGGCCGCTCCTGCGGTGCGGGCTGCCCCTGTATGCGGTCCATGACCAAGTCCCCCGATCGCGGGCCGTGCGCCTCGCCGTAGTACCACCCGGCCTTCGCACACTCCTGCTGCCGCTACTGGTCCGGTTTCCGCCCGAACCCTAGACGGTGACCGGTCTCGCCGGTACCGCGGGGGTGTCATCACCACCGGACCGTTACGTTTTTGCAGGAAACCGGAACACGACATTCACACCCGGGGCAGGGACTCCGCCTCAAGGCCGCCCTCGATCGCGAGGATGCGGTGCAGCCGGGTGGCGACGAGCAGGCGCTGCATCTGCGGCGGCACCCCGCGCAGTACGAGGCGCCGCCCGGTCCGGCCGGCCCTCCGGTGGGCGCCCATGATCACGCCGAGGCCGGTGGCGTCCCAGGAGTCGAGCCCGGTGAGGTCGAGCACCAGGTCACCGTGTCCGTCGTCGAGGGCGGTGTGGAGGACCGTACGGGCGTCCGCCGCGCTGCGCACGTCGAGGCGACCTCCGACTGCGAGTTCGGCGTGGTCGCCCCTGATGTGCATGTGTACTCCCGGCAGTACTGCGTACGCATACGTACGTGTGGTCCGACTGGTCCGTGGTCGGCAACTCTCACTGCAACTGACTGCCTCGCGGGCAGGGAAGTTGCCGACCGTGAGCGAACCGATACCAAAATCACCCCGACGGGTGATGGGCATTCGAACGGTGGCGCTCGGTCCCGGCCTCAGTGCTTGTAGAAGCCCTGTCCGCTCTTGCGGCCGATGTCACCGGCGTCCACCATCCGGCGCATCAGCTCCGGCGGTGCGAACTTCTCGTCCTGCGACTCGGTGTAGATGTTGCTGGTGGCGTGCAGCAGGATGTCGACGCCCGTGAGGTCCGCCGTGGCCAGCGGTCCCATCGCGTGGCCGAAGCCCAGCTTGCACGCGATGTCGATGTCTTCGGCGGATGCCACGCCCGACTCGTACAGTTTTGCGGCCTCGACGACCAGTGCGGAGATCAGACGCGTCGTCACGAAGCCGGCCACGTCGCGGTTGACGACGATGCACGTCTTGCCGACGGACTCGGCGAAGGCCCGGGTGGTGGCGAGGGTTTCGTCGCTCGTCTTGTAGCCGCGGACGAGCTCGCACAGCTGCATCATCGGGACGGGCGAGAAGAAATGCGCTCCGACGACCCGCTCCGGACGCTCCGTCACGGCCGCGATCTTGGTGATCGGGATGGCGGAGGTGTTGGAGGCGAGGATCGCGTCGTCCCGTACGAGCTTGTCGAGCGCACGGAAGATCTCGTGCTTGACTTCAAGCTTCTCGAAGACGGCCTCGACGACGATGTCGGCGTCCGCGACCGCGTCGAGGTCGGTGGTCGGGGTGATCCGCGCGAGCGCCGCCTCGGCGTCCTCGGCCGTCAGCTTGCCCTTGGAGACGAACTTGTCGTACGAGGCCTTGATCCCGTCCGTGCCACGGGTCAGCGCGGCGTCGGTGACATCGCGCAGTACGACGTCCCAACCCGCCTGAGCGGAGACCTGAGCGATCCCGGAACCCATCAGTCCGGCACCGATGACGGCGAGCTTCCCAGCCACTGCACACCCCTCGTTCTCAAGACAGCCCTGTCTCGTGTCTCTCCGGCGGAGACTAGCGCCCGGGCGGTGTGGTGTGACCGCGAAGTAACACGCGTCACGTCTCAGATGACGGACATCACACCGGTACGGTCCAGCAGTGCGGCGCAGGCCCGCAGTTGGTGTCGCACCCCCCGCCGGCCCCGAACTACTGTGGCCGCATGGTGAACCTCACGCGCATCTACACCCGCACCGGCGACAAGGGCACAACCGCCCTCGGCGACATGAGCCGTACGGCCAAGACGGACCTGCGGATCTCCGCGTACGCCGACGCCAACGAGGCCAACGCGGCCATCGGGACGGCGATCGCGCTCGGCGGTCTGCCGGCGGAGATCGTGAAGGTCCTGGTCCGGGTACAGAACGACCTCTTCGACGTCGGCGCGGACCTGTGCACCCCGGTCGTGGAGAACCCGCAGTACCCGCCCCTGCGGGTGGAGCAGTTCTACGTGGACAAGCTGGAGGCGGACTGCGACGCCTTCAACGAGGACCTGGAGAAGCTGCGCAGCTTCATCCTCCCCGGCGGCACCCCCGGCGCGGCCCTGCTCCACCAGGCCTGCACGGTGGTCCGGCGTGCCGAGCGCTCCACCTGGGCGGCGCTGGAGGTCCACGGCGAGGTCATGAACCCGCTGACGGCGACCTACCTCAACCGCCTCTCCGACCTCCTTTTCATCCTGGCCCGTGCGGCCAACAAGGAGGTCGGGGACGTGCTGTGGGTGCCGGGCGGCGAGCGCTAGGAGGGCCCGCCGGACCGCCGGACCGCCAGACCGGCGAACCGGCGAACCGGCGAACCGGCGAACCGGCGAACCGGCGGACCGGCGGACCGGCGGACCATGGGGCGGACCCGGCCTACGGCTTGCTCCGCGCGAGCTCGGGATCCGCGCCCGCCGGGGCCTTCTTCGGCCAGATGGTGTACGCGGCCGCGACGATCGCGTGGATGCCGAGCACTCGCAGCGCCCCGTACTGCCACGACCGCAGCGAGCTGACGTCCCCCGCACCGCCGACGTACCGGACGGCGGCCTCCAGCAGCCCCACCGCGACCGCCACCGCGAGCAGCGTGCGCAGCCACAGCTTCCACTCGTGCAGGGCGCGCGCCGTGCCGTAGCCGGCGCCCGCGGGCTTGGGTCCGCCGGCGAACCGGTGGGCGGCATGGCCGTCGAGCCACTTGATCGTGTAGTGGCCGAAGCCGACGGTGTACCCGATGTAGAGCGCGGCGAGCCCGTGCTTCCAGGAGGGCTCGGCCCCGTTCTTCAGGTCCAGGGTGGTGACGATCAGCAGGACCAGCTCCAGCACCGGCTCGCACAGCAGCACCGCGGCCCCGAGCCTCGGCATCCTCGCGAGGTAGCGCAGGGCCAGTCCGCCGGCCAGCAGTACCCAGAACCCGACCTCACAGGCGATGATCAGGGCGACGATCACAGGGCTCTCCGTTCCGCTCGGGTCGACGGGTTTCCGCTTCCTTCTCAGGCTTCCGTGCGGGAAGGCCGGATTCGTCGTCGCCGGTGACGACCTGTGACTGCATCCTTCGATGTACCGGCGGCGGCCGGGACTCGGCCGCCGCGGCGAGGTCAGCGGCCCGCAGACCCTGTTGGATGGGGCCGTGACCGCGAAGAACCTGCGCCCCCACCGCGACGACGTCCTCCTGGCCGTGGTCAGCGTGCTCGCGGGCCTGGCACTGTGGTCGCTCGGCGTCCACAGCTCCGGCAACCGGACCTTCCTCCCCGCCTGGGCGGCCCTGGTCCACCTCGTGGTCCTCGGCGCGATGGAGCTGCTGCGCCGCTCGGCGCCGAACGTGACCCTGGCCGTCGGCACCGTCGGACTGATCGCCGACCAGTTCACGGTGGGCAGCATCGCCACCGTCCTGATCTTCACCGACCTGATGTACGCCGCCGTCGTCTACGGCAAGCCTTCCATGGCCCGGCGGCTCCCGGTCACCACCGGCCTGATCACCGTCGCCGTCACCATCGCCTCGGTGGCGTGGCTGCGCACCCCGCAGGCCCTGCTGATCGGCGTGATCACCGGCATCGTCAGTTTCGCGCCGGCTCTGACCGGCGCGACCCTGCGCAACCACCGCGAAGCCGCCGTGGCCGCCCGGCTGCGTGCCGAGCAGACCGCGCTGCTGGCCGAGATGGACCGCACTCAGGCCGTCGCCGCCGAGCGCGCCCGCATGGCGCGGGAACTGCACGACATGGTGGCCAACCACCTCTCCGCCATCGCCATCCACTCCACCGCCGCGCTCTCCATCGACACGGCGGAGACCAGCCGCGACGCGCTCGGGGTGATCCGGGAGAACAGCGTCCAGGGGCTGGCGGAGATGCGGCGGCTGATCGGGCTGCTGCGGGACGCGGGGGCGGGGCGAGAAGCGGTCGCGATGCCCTCGTTGGACGGCCTGGACACCCTGCTCGAACAGGCCCGTGCCAACGGCCGGGCGAGCGGACTCGACTTCGTGCTCCACGACGGCCGGCCGCCCGGGAAGCCGGTGCCCGCCCCCGTGGAGCTGGCGGCGTACCGGATCGTCCAGGAGTCGCTGACCAACGCCCTCAAGCACGCCGTCCCGGGCACCGTCACGGTCCGCGTGGCCCACGCCGACGGCCTGCTGGAGGTGGCGGTGGACTCGCCGTACGGGGACCGGCCGGGCCCCCGCGCGCCCGGTTCGGGGGCGGGGCTGATCGGCATGCGGGAGCGGACGGAGCTGCTGGGCGGGGAGTTCAGGGCGGGCCGGGCCGGTGCGCTGTGGGAGGTGCGGGCGACGCTGCCCGCCGACGAGGGAGCGGTGAGGGCATGACCATCCGGGTGGTGGTGGCGGAGGACCAGAGCGCGGTGCGGGCCGGGCTGGTGCTCATCCTGCGCAGCGCGGGTGACATCGAGGTGGCGGGCGAGGCGGCGGACGGGGAGGAGGCGGTGCGCCTGGCCCGGGATCTTCGGCCGGATCTGGTCCTCATGGACGTGCAGATGCCGAGGCTGGACGGGGTGTCGGCGACCCGCCAGGTGGTCGCGGAGGGTCTGGCCGACGTCCTCGTCCTGACCACCTTCGATCTCGACGAGTACGTGTTCGGCGCCCTGCGGGCGGGGGCGGCGGGCTTCCTGCTGAAGAACGCGGAGGCGGCGGATCTGATCGAGGCGGTACGGACCGTCGCGCGCGGGGAGGGCCTGATCGACCCGGCGGTGACCCGGCGGCTGATCGCCGAGTTCGCGGCGCCGCGTGCGGAGCGGGCGTCCGTACCTCCGGAGACGGCCGACGCGGTGGCCTCCCTCACCCGGCGGGAGCGGGAGGTCCTGGGCGCTCTGGGCGAGGGCTTGTCGAACGGGGAGATCGCCGTGCGCCTGGAGATGGCCGAGGCGACGGTGAAGACGCACGTCAGTCGGCTGCTCGGAAAACTCGAACTGCGCAGCCGGGCCCAGGCAGCCGTACTGGCCCGGGAGCTCGCGCTCTGACCCGCGCCCAAAACCCCTCCCCGCCTACCGGCGGCGCCCTCGGCCGCAGCATGCGGTAACGGCCGACACAACCGCGTCCGGGCCGTACGGGGCCTCAGGTCAGGCCGCCGCCGGAGCCGGCACGCAGGCGTGCGGGAACGGCCGGCCCCGCCGACACCGCCGATCCGGACGTATGGGCCTCAGGGGCCTGGCCCCGACGCCGGAGCCGGGGCTGGCCAGCGGACGCTCGCCCGGTGCTCCCCGCCGACCCCGCCGGAGGCGCACCGCACCGGTCTGGACCTCTTGACGGTTGGTCCAGACCTTTCTACGCTCACCGCAACACTGTGGTGAGCGTGCCATGACAAGCGTGCTCACGGGCGGCGCAGGTCCCACCCCCATGTCGCAGTCGGCCCCACGGCTGCGGCGGACCTACGGAGGAGCACCCTTGAGCACAGCATCCCCACCCCGAACCAGGCGTACCCGGTTCTTCACGCGAGTGGCGGCGATCCTGGCCGCCATCGCCGTGCCCGTCAGCGGGCTCGTCGCGCTGGCCGGCCCCGCCCAGGCCGCCACCTCCGCGACCGCGACGTACACCAAGGTCTCCGACTGGGGCTCCGGCTTCGAGGGCAAGTGGACGGTGAAGAACACCGGCACCACCACCCTCAGCAGCTGGACCGTGGAGTGGGACTACCCGGCCGGCACCCAGGTGACCTCTGCCTGGGACGCCACCGTGACCAACTCGGGCACCCACTGGACGGCGAAGAATGTCGGCTGGAACGGCACCCTCTCCCCCGGCGCCAGCGTCAGCTTCGGTTTCAACGGCTCCGGCCCCGGCGCCCCCGGCGGCTGCAAGGTCAACGGCGCCTCCTGCGACGGCACCGGCCAGCCCGGCGACAACCCGCCCTCCGCTCCCGGCACCCCCACCGCGAGCAAGGTCACCGAGACCTCCCTGACCCTCAGCTGGCCGGCGGCCACCGACGACAAGGGCGTCAAGAACTACGACGTCCACCGCGGCGGCGCCAAGGTCGCGACGGTCACCGGCACCAGCTACTCCGACACCGGCCTGACCAAGGGCACGACCTACAGCTACACCGTCACCGCCCGCGACACCGTCGACCAGACCGGCCCGTCCTCCGGCGCGCTGTCGGTGACCACCCCGGGCGGCACCATCCCGCCCCCGGACCCGGGCGGCAAGGTCAAGCTGGGCTACTTCACCGAGTGGGGCGTCTACGGGCGCAACTACCACGTGAAGAACCTGGTCACCTCCGGCTCCGCCGCGAAGATCACCCACATCAACTACGCCTTCGGCAACGTCCAGGGCGGCAAGTGCACCATCGGTGACGCCTACGCCGACTACGACAAGGCCTACACCGCCGACCAGAGCGTCGACGGGGTCGCCGACACCTGGGACCAGCCGCTGCGCGGAAACTTCAACCAGCTGCGCAAGCTGAAGAAGCAGTACCCGAACATCAAGGTGCTGTGGTCCTTCGGCGGCTGGACCTGGTCCGGCGGCTTCGGCCAGGCCGCGGCCAGCCCGGCCGCCTTCGCCCAGTCCTGCTACGACCTGGTCGAGGACCCGCGCTGGGCCGACGTCTTCGACGGCATCGACCTCGACTGGGAGTACCCGAACGCCTGCGGCCTGACCTGCGACACCAGCGGCCCCGCCGCCCTGAAGAACATGATGCAGGCCATGCGCGCCAAGTTCGGCACGGGCAACCTGGTCACCGCCGCCATCTCCGCCGACGGCTCCAACGGCGGCAAGCTCGACGCGGCCGACTACGCGGGCGCCGCCCAGTACGTCGACTTCTACAACGTCATGACCTACGACTTCTTCGGCGCGTGGGAGGCCAAGGGCCCGACGGCCCCGCACTCCCCCCTCACCTCCTACGCGGGCATTCCGCAGGCGGGCTTCAACTCCGAGGCGGCGATCACCAAGCTCAAGGGCAAGGGCATACCCGGCTCCAAGCTCAACCTCGGCATCGGCTTCTACGGCCGCGGCTGGACCGGAGTCACCCAGGCGGCCCCCGGCGGCACCGCCACCGGGCCCGCGCAGGGCACGTACGAGCAGGGCATCGAGGACTACAAGGTCCTCAAGGGCAGCTGCCCGGCCACCGGCACCATCGCCGGCACCGCCTACGCCAAGTGCGGTACCAACTGGTGGAGCTACGACACCCCCGCCACCATCGCCGGAAAGATGACCTGGGCCAAGCAGCAGGGCCTCAAGGGAGCCTTCTTCTGGGAGTTCAGCGGCGACACCACGAACGGTGAGCTCGCGAACGCGATCCACACCGGGCTCCAGTAACCCCCACTGACTGCGCCCGGTGACAGACGAAGCCGGGGAGACGGGTCCGCCCCCGTCTCCCCGGCTTCATTCCCGTCCGAGACACCTCGGGACCTCCGAGACACCTCGGGAACAAGGAGGTCAGGCCACGTTCACTCGCTGCCCGGGCGGCGCCGCCTCCAGCCAGGCGAGGAAGCCGGTCAGCGCGTCGTCGCTCATGGCGAGCTCCAGGCGGGTCCCGCGGTGGCGGGCGCCGAGCACGACGGCGTCGGAGAGCAGGGCCAGCTCCTCCTCGCCCTCGGGGGCGCGGCGGGCGAGCACCTCGATGGCGGAGCGCTCCAGCAGCCGGCGCGGGCGCGGGGAGTAGGAGAACACGCGGAACCACTCGATCCGGTCACCACCGTAGCGGGCGACGCCGTACACCCAGCCCTTGCCGGAGATGTCCGGCTCCTCCGACACACCCCAGCGCACGCTGCAGTCGAAGGTCCCGCCGGACCGCTGGATCAGTCTCCGGCGCAGCCCGAAGACAAACAGCCCGATCACCACCAGGGCTACTACCAGGCCGCTCACAAGCAGAGCGAGGAGCATCTTCACCGACCTCCTCGCTCATCGAGTACCGCACGAAAAACGGACCTGCATCGCCTCAGCCGCGACCCGGTCTGGAAATTCCAGAACGAACCGCGGCTGAGGTTTCAAACTCGTCGGTACGGGGCTCAGTGCCCCGTCACCGCGCGCAGCCGGACATCGGCGCGAACCTCGGCGGCCCTGTCGGCCTCCGACTTCGCGCGCTCCAGTGCCCGCTCCGCCCGCTGGACGTCAATCTCGTCCGCGAGCTCGGCGATCTCGGCCAGCAGGGACAGCTTGTTGTCCGCGAACGAGATGAATCCGCCGTGCACCGCGGCGACGACGGTGTCGCCCCCGCTGGTGCGGATGGTCACCGGGCCCGATTCCAGCACACCGAGAAGCGGCTGGTGACCGGGCATGACGCCGATGTCGCCGGACGTGGTGCGGGCGACAACAAGGGTGGCCTCGCCGGACCAGACATTGCGGTCCGCCGCGACCAGCTCGACGTGCAGCTCAGCAGCCAAGGTGGCTCCTCGGGTCACCACCCGGCGGGTCAGCCGGGTGTTGGGTCAAATTCTAATGGGCGTGGGGAGAGGGACGGGACACACCCGCCCCTCTCCGTCAATCAGCTGTGCTCAGGAAAGAGCGCGGCTTCAGGAGACGCCCAGCTCCTTGGCGTTGGCCTTGAGGTCCTCAATGCCACCGCACATGAAGAACGCCTGCTCGGGGAAGTGGTCGTAGTCACCGTCGCAGATCGCGTTGAACGCGGTGATCGACTCCTCCAGCGGAACGTCCGAACCGTCGACGCCGGTGAACTGCTTGGCGACGTGCGTGTTCTGCGACAGGAAGCGCTCGACGCGACGGGCACGGTGGACAACGAGCTTGTCCTCTTCGCCCAGCTCGTCGATACCGAGGATCGCGATGATGTCCTGGAGGTCCTTGTACTTCTGCAGGATCCCCTTGACACGCATGGCGCAGGCGTAGTGGTCCGCCGCGATGTACCGCGGGTCGAGGATGCGGGACGTCGAGTCCAGCGGGTCCACGGCCGGGTAGATGCCCTTCTCGGAGATCGGACGGGAAAGAACCGTCGTCGCGTCGAGGTGGGCGAAGGTGGTGGCCGGCGCCGGGTCGGTCAGGTCGTCCGCGGGGACGTAGATCGCCTGCATCGAGGTGATCGAGTGACCGCGGGTCGACGTGATGCGCTCCTGCAGCAGACCCATCTCGTCAGCCAGGTTCGGCTGGTAACCCACCGCGGACGGCATACGGCCGAGCAGGGTGGACACCTCGGAACCGGCCTGGGTGTAACGGAAGATGTTGTCGATGAAGAAGAGCACGTCCTGCTTCTGCACATCGCGGAAGTACTCCGCCATGGTCAGACCGGCGAGCGCGACGCGCAGACGGGTGCCCGGGGGCTCGTCCATCTGGCCGAAGACGAGGGCCGTCTTGTCGATGACGCCCGACTCGCCCATCTCTTCGATGAGGTCGTTGCCCTCACGGGTACGCTCACCGACGCCCGCGAACACCGACACACCGTCGTGGTTGTTGGCGACGCGGTAGATCATTTCCTGGATCAGAACGGTCTTGCCGACACCGGCACCACCGAACAGACCGATCTTTCCACCCTTGACGTACGGGGTGAGGAGGTCGATGACCTTGACGCCGGTCTCGAACATCTCGGTCTTCGACTCGAGCTCGTCGAATCGGGGGGCCTTGCGGTGGATCGGCCAGCGCTCGGTCACCTCGGAGTTGGCCTCCGGGTAGTTGAGCACCTCACCGAGGGTGTTGAACACCTTGCCCTTGGTGAAGTCACCGACGGGGACGGTGATGCCCTCGCCGGTGTCGATCACGGCGGCCTGGCGGACCAGACCGTCGGTCGGCTGCATCGAGATGGTGCGGACCAGGCCGTCACCCAGGTGCTGGGCGACTTCGAGGGTCAGCGTCTTGAGCTTGCCGTTCTCGGCCGGGTCTGCGACCTGGACCTTGAGGGCGTTGTAGATCTCGGGCATCGCGTCGACGGGGAACTCCACGTCGACGACCGGGCCGATGACCCGGGCGACGCGGCCCGTGGCGGCGGCCGTCTCAACAGTGGTCGTCATTACTTGTCACTCCCCGCGGTCGCGTCAGCCATGGCGCTGGCGCCACCGACGATCTCGCTGATTTCCTGGGTGATTTCGGCCTGGCGGGCCGCGTTGGCAAGCCGGGAGAGGCTCTTGATGAGATCCCCGGCGTTGTCGGTCGCCGACTTCATCGCGCGGCGGCGGGCGGCGTGCTCGGAAGCGGCCGACTGCAGCAGTGCGTTGTAGATACGGCTCTCGACGTAGCGCGGCAGCAGGGCGTCGAGGACGTCCTCCGCCGACGGCTCGAAGTCGAACAGCGGAAGGATCTCGCCCTTCGTACCGTTCTCCTCCGCAGCCTGGTCGAGGCTGAGGGGCAGCATCCGGCCGTCCACCGCGTTCTGCGTCATCATCGACACGAATTCCGTGTAGACGATGTGCAGCTCGTCGACGCCGCCCTCGGCCGTGTCCGTCTGGATGGCCTCGATCAGGGGCGCCGCGACGCGCTTGGCGTCGGCGTAAGCCGGGCTGTCGGTGAAGCCGGTCCACGACTCCGCGACCTTGCGCTCGCGGAAGCCGTAGTAGGCGACACCCTTGCGGCCGACGATGTAGGCGTCGACCTCCTTGCCCTCAGCACGGAGCCGCTCGGAGAGCCGCTCCGCCTGCTTGATGGCGTTCGAGGAGTAGCCGCCGGCGAGACCGCGGTCGCTCGTGATGAGCAGGATCGCGGCACGGGTCGGCGTCTCGACCTCGGTGGTCAGGGCGTGCTTGGCGTTCGAGCCGGTCGCCACCGCGGTCACCGCACGGGTGAGCTCGGTCGCGTACGGCATCGATGCCGCCACCTTGCGCTGCGCCTTGACGATGCGCGAGGCGGCGATCATCTCCATCGCCTTGGTGATCTTCTTGGTCGCCGTGACGGCACGGATGCGACGCTTGTAGACCCGGAGCTGCGCTCCCATGAGTCAGGTCCCTTCCGTCGTCACTTGGAGACGTTGACGGCAGGCGCGTCCTCGCCCAGGAGCTTGCCGTCCGAGGTCTCGAACTGCTGCTTGAAGGCGGCGATGGCGTCCGCGATCGACGTCAGGGTGTCGTCCGACATCTTGCCGCCCTCGGCGATGGAGGTGAGGAGGTCCTTGCGCTCGCGGCGCAGGTGCTCCAGCAGCTCCGACTCGAAGCGACGGATGTCGTTGACCGGGACGTCGTCCATCTTGCCGGTGGTACCGGCCCAGACGGAGATGACCTGCTCCTCGACGGGCATCGGCTGGTACTGGCCCTGCTTGAGCAGCTCGACCATGCGCTTGCCGCGCTCCAGCGAGTTCTTCGACGCGGCGTCCAGGTCGGAACCGAAGGCGGCGAACGCCTCCAGCTCGCGGTACTGGGCGAGGTCCACGCGCAGACGGCCGGAAACCTGCTTCATGGCCTTGTGCTGGGCGGAGCCACCGACGCGGGAGACCGAGATACCGACGTTCAGCGCCGGGCGCTGGCCCGCGTTGAACAGGTCGGACTCCAGGAAGCACTGGCCGTCGGTGATGGAGATGACGTTGGTCGGGATGAACGCCGACACGTCGTTCGCCTTGGTCTCGACGATCGGCAGACCGGTCATCGAACCGGCGCCCATGTCGTCGGACAGCTTGGCGCAGCGCTCCAGCAGACGCGAGTGCAGGTAGAACACGTCACCCGGGTAGGCCTCACGGCCCGGCGGGCGGCGCAGCAGCAGCGACACGGCGCGGTAGGCGTCGGCCTGCTTCGACAGGTCGTCGAAGATGATCAGGACGTGCTTGCCGGCGTACATCCAGTGCTGGCCGATGGCGGAACCGGTGTACGGCGCCAGGTACTTGAAGCCGGCCGGGTCGGACGCCGGGGCGGCGACGATCGTCGTGTACTCGAGCGCGCCGGCCTCTTCCAGGGCGCCGCGAACGGACGCGATGGTCGAGCCCTTCTGGCCGATGGCGACGTAGATGCAGCGAACCTGCTTGTTCACGTCGCCGGAGCGCCAGTTGTCGCGCTGGTTGATGATCGTGTCGACGGCCAGAGCGGTCTTACCCGTCTGACGGTCGCCGATGATCAGCTGACGCTGGCCGCGGCCGATCGGCACCATCGCGTCGACGGCCTTGTAGCCGGTCTGCATGGGCTCGTGCACCGACTTGCGGACCATGACGCCCGGCGCCTGCAGCTCGAGGGCGCGGCGGCCCTCGGTCGCGATCTCGCCGAGGCCGTCGATCGGGTTGCCGAGCGGGTCGACAACGCGGCCGAGGTAGCCCTCGCCGACACCTACGGAGAGAACCTCACCGGTGCGCTGCACCGGCTGGCCCTCCTCGATACCGCTGAACTCGCCGAGGACGATCGCACCGATCTCGCGCTCCTCGAGGTTGAGGGCGAGACCGAGGGTGCCGTCCTCGAACTTCAGCAGCTCGTTCGCCATGGCGGAGGGCAGGCCCTCCACCTTCGCGATGCCGTCGCCGGCAACGCTGACCGTTCCGACCTCCTCGCGCGAGGCCGCGTCCGGCTGGTACGACTGGACGAAGTTCTCCAGTGCGTCCCGGATCTCCTCCGGCCGGATCGTGAGCTCCGCCATCTGGGTTCCCTGCTCTCCTTGTTGGGCCTGAAGCTTCATAGGGGTCTGGGGGCGACCCCCAGGAATCTTCTGCAAGTTCTGCACGGCCCAACCGGGCCGCTAGGAATGCTTTGGTTCT
The DNA here is from genome assembly GCF_040611115.1 of Streptomyces sp. NPDC003038. Lineage (NCBI taxonomy): Bacteria > Bacillati > Actinomycetota > Actinomycetes > Kitasatosporales > Streptomycetaceae > Streptomyces > Streptomyces sp. NPDC003038. The sequence continues at coordinate 36,888 of NZ_JBEXNN010000010.1, read as the reverse complement.
ATTGGTTACTGGTCAGCCGGCCATGCGGCGGGACGCCTCTTCGAGGCGGTCCGCGATGGTGCCGTCGATGACCTCGTCGCCGACCCGCACCACGATCCCGCCGAGGACCGTGGGGTCCACGTCGAGGTTCAGGTGCATCTGGCGGCCGTAAAGCTTGGCCAGGACCGCGCCGAGACGCTGCCGCTGCACGTCGCTGAGCGGAACCGCGGTGGTCACGGTGGCGACCATGCGGTTGCGGCGCCCGGCGGCGAGCGTGGAAAGGGATTCGAGTCCCGCTTCCAGGCTACGTCCACGCGGCTGCGTGACGAGACGGATGATCAGGCGCTCGGTGACGGCGTTCGCCTTGCCGCCGAGCAGGCTGCGCAGCAGCTCGCTCTTGGCGGAGGCGGTGGCCGCCCGGTCGGTCAGCGCGGCACGCAGCTCGGTGCTCGAGGAGACGATCCGGCCGAACCGGAACACCTCGTCCTCGACGTTGTCGAGTGCGTCGCTCTGCTGGGCCGCCGTGAGGTCGGCGGTGGCCGCCAGCTCCTCCAGCGAGTCCACCAGGTCGCGGGACTGCGACCAGCGGGACCGGACCATGCCGGACACCAGGTCGAGGGTCTCCCCGCCGACCTGACCGCCGAGCAGCCGGCCGGCCAGCTCGGCCTTGGCCTCGCCGGACTGCGCCGGGTCCGTGATGACCCGACGCAGCGAGACCTCACGGTCGAGCAGCGCGGTGACGGCAGCCAGCTCACCGGCGAGCTTCGCCGCGTCGACGGACGTGTTGTCCGTCAGCGCGTCGAGACGCTCACGCGCGGAGGCCAGCGCCTCGCGGCTCGCTCCGTTCATCGGGCGGCCCCAGTCGACGCAGCCTTCTCCTCGAGCTCGCTGAGGAAACGGTCGATGGTGCGGCTCTGCCGGGCGTGGTCCTCAAGGGACTCGCCGACGAGCTTGCCGGCCAGGTCGGTGGCGAGCTTGCCCACGTCCTGACGCAGCGCCTGAGAGGCGGCCTTGCGGTCGGCCGCGATCTGGGCGTGGCCGGCAGCGATGATCTCCTCACGCTGCCGCTGGCCTTCTGCGCGCAGTTCTTCCTTGAGCGCAGTGCCCTGCTCCAGCGCTTCCTGGCGCAGGCGCGCGGCCTCGTGCCGGGCCTCGGCGAGCTGGGCCTTGTACTGCTCCAGCACGCTCTGAGCCTCGGTCTGAGCGGCTTCTGCCTTTTCGATACCGCCCTCGATGGCCTCGCGGCGCTCGTCCAGAACCTTGTTGATGTTCGGGAGGAGCTTCTTCGCGAGGAAACCGAAGACGATGACGAAGGCGATCAGACCGATGACGAGCTCGGGGATCGGCGGGACGAGGGGATTCTGAGGCTCCTCGGCCGCGAGAACCAGGAGGTTCACATCAGTGCCTTTCGTCGATACGGACTAGTCGTGGTGTTCGTCAGCTGTAGACGAACGGCATGACCAGACCGATGAGGGCGAGCGCCTCACAGAAGGCGAAGCCGAGGATCTGGTTGGCGCGGATCAGACCGGCAGCTTCGGGCTGACGGGCGAGCGCCTGGGTGCCGTTACCGAAGATGATGCCGACGCCGACGCCGGGGCCGATCGCCGCGAGGCCGTAGCCAACGGAGCTGAGGGAACCGGTGACGGCAGCAAGGGTCTGGGACATGCCAGTTCTTCCTTCTCTTTCACGGACCGGTGGGGGTTGGCCACCGGACGACTGGGGGGATTGCTGGAGCGGGCCGCGCTCAGTGGTGCTCGGCGAGCGCGCCCTGCAGGAAGCTGCACGCCAGGAGCACGAAGACGTACGCCTGCACAGCCTGGATGAAGAGCTCGAACGCGGTCATCACGATCACCATGACGAACGAGACACCGGCGTAGGCGATGCCGATCCCGTTCAGCAGGTACCAGCTGGCGATGGTGAACAGCAGCAGCAGGGTGTGACCGGCGAACATGTTCGCGAACAGTCGGACCGCGTGGGTGAAGGGGCGGACGATGACGTTCGAGAAGAACTCGATCACCATGACCATCGGCAGAACCGGGCCGAGGGTCTTGTCGTAGCCCGTGATGTTCTTGAAGCCGCCCACGAAGCCGTGGCGCTTGAAGGTCACCGACATCCACATCACGTAGATGACGAGGGCGAGGCCCGCCGGATACGCGATGACGGCGGTCACCGGGAACTGGGCGAGCGGCACGATCGACCACAGGTTCATGATCCAGACGAAGAAGAACGTCGCGACCATGAAGGGGACGTACTTCTCGCCCTCCTTCTTGCCCAGCGTCTCGTAGACGATGCCGCGGCGCACGAAGTCGTAGCCGGCTTCGGCGATCATCTGCAGCTTGCCCGGGACGACCTTCGGCTTCCGGAACGCGGCCCAGAAGAAGCCGACGATGATCACCGAGCCCAGAAGGGCCAGCAGCATCGTCTTGTTGAAGTACAGGCCGCTGTCCGCGTCACCGAAGATCGGCTTGAACAGGAACGAGTACAGGGTCGGGCCCGGGAAGCCGCAGCCAGTGCCGTCTTCGAAATGACAGTTGATATCGAAGGCGAGCGTCATGTCAGCAGCACTCACCGCAGGGCTCCTTCAGCGTGGCGCATAGGTACGGCAACCTCGTTGTGTCGGCGCGGCGCACAGCCGCGGTTCGGCACTGGACTGGTGTAACGGATGGTGGGGCGGCTATCAGGCATCGAGCCTCGCGATGGAACAGGCGTCAGCTCAGATGCCCGCGCCCGCAGTGCCGCAGTTGGCACCGGACGATAGCAGGATCTCGAACGCCCACTTATCCCGGCCCTACCCTTCACGACTTCGGCCCCGAATTATCGGGCTTGTCGCCCTTCATCGAGTCCGGTTCGACGTAAAGAATCTTGGCCTTCATGTGAGCACGAGTCTGCGCGCCGATCCACACGAGGGTGGTGGCCACAAGCGTGATCGCGAACGCCTTGGGGTGGAACAGCGTGGTGTTCTTGAACACGGCGACAAAGACGAAGAGCAGCAGGATCTGGGTCGTGTAGAGCATGAGACCCATGGCCTGAAAGAGATGCGGGAGCGATTTCGCCGTGCGCTGCAGAACGACGAATCCGATGCCCATGAAGAGAATCACCACCAGCGTCGCGACGACGGCACCGACCGCACCCTTGCCGCCGACGACCAACGCACTGATCACAGCGGCGAGAGCGCCGGCGACAGCGGTGGGTACAGCGGCTTGCAGGAGGGATCGGACGTCATCTGACCGCATGGCGGTTTGCTCCGCGTGGTGGTGGGGGCACGGGACTCGTACAGGACGAGCGTAAGCCCGGTCCGAGTGGGATCCTCGGGCCAATGGACCGTCGCACTACGGTCCTTCGGCTCCGTCGCCGGGTTTAGTGAACGGTATCACAAACTATTTGATGAGAGCTTTACCTGCCGGGTGTGCTGACTGTCACACATGAGAGGGACCCTGCGCGTGTGTGCAGGACAACAGGCCGTCTTGTCTGGTAAAGGGCATTCATGTCGGACATGCGCCGGAAGGGTCAGCGCGCGGATCCGGCCTTGCGCCGGTCGGGGAAGCGCGAACGGGCGCCGATGGCGGTCGCCCCGTTGACGCCGGAGACGCCCACCGCGATCGGCCTCGCGAGCTCCGTCTCCACGGCCGGGGCTTCCTGCGCGGCCGCCTCGGCCGCCGCCGCCGCGGCCCGCTCGGCGTGCCGGTAGCGCGGCGGCACCAGGCGCTCGGCCCACTGCGGGGCGCGCGGGGTGAACCGCGGCAGGAGCAGCAGGACCAGGCCCACCGCACTCAGCGCGGCGATCGCCAGCACGATCCACATCGAGGCGGAGTGCACCGAGTACGCCACCGCCCCGAAGGCGATCAGCCCCGACCAGAAGTACATGATCAGGACGGCGCGGCTGTGCGAGTGCCCGAGCTCCAGCAGCCGGTGGTGCAGGTGCCCGCGGTCGGCCGCGAAGGGCGACTGGCCGTTCCACGTACGCCGCACGATGGCGAGGATCAGGTCCGCCATCGGGATGGCGATGATCGTCAGCGGCAGCAGCAGGGGGATGAAGACCGGCAGCATCGCGTGCGTCGCGTTGCGCTCACCGCCCGCGAACAGCGCCATCGCGTCCGGGTCCACCTGCCCGGTGATGGAGATGGCGGCGGCGGCCAGCACCAGACCGATGAGCATCGAGCCGGAGTCGCCCATGAAGATGCGGGCGGGATGCATGTTGTGCGGCAGGAAGCCCAGGCACATGCCCATCAGGATCGCGGCGAAGAGCGTCGCGGGCGCCGCCGCCTCGATGCCGTAGCCGAACCAGATCCGGTACGCATAGAGGAAGAACGCGGCGGCGGCGATGCAGACCATGCCGGCGGCGAGGCCGTCGAGGCCGTCCACGAAGTTCACCGCGTTGATGGTGATGACGACCAGGGCCACGGTGAGCAGGTTTCCCTGCCACTGGGTGAGCGCGACCGTGCCGACGCCCGGGACCGGGATCCACAGGATCGTCAGGCCCTGCATGACCATCACACCGGCGGAGATCATCTGTGCGCCGAGCTTGATCAGGGCGTCGAGCTCGAACTTGTCGTCGAGGACGCCGATCAGCCAGATCAGTGCGGCGCCGGAGAGCAGCGCCCTGGGTTCGTTCGAGAGCTCGAAGACGCCGTTGAGGTTCTGCAGGTGGTCGGCGACCAGCAGTCCCGCGCACAGTCCGCCGAACATGGCGATGCCGCCGAGCCGTGGAGTGGGCTCGCGGTGGACGTCCCGGGCACGGATCTCCGGCATCGCCCCGACCGCGATCGCGAACTTCCGCACGGGCCCGGTCAGCAGGTAGGTCACCGCGACCGTGACGCAAAGCGTCAGCAGATATTCACGCACGGGCTGCCCCAGATGTATCGCCGGCCATCTCAGCCCCACACATTAGCTGCGATGTTCCCTCCCCCGAGGACGCGAGGGGGCGGTATCCCGGTTGCGGTACGCCCTTCTTGCCCCACTTACTCCCCGTACGGGGGAAATCCGCGCGTCATCTCGTTGACCTCCGTACGGGTTTCCGCGGCTTCCCCGTGCAGTGCGGCGGTAAACAGCGAGGCGATCCGGACCATCTCCGGTTCGCCCATGCCCTGCGTGGTCACGGCCGCCGTCCCGAGCCGGATGCCGCGCTGGTCCCCGTACGGGAGGGCGCAGGTGTCGAGCACGATCCCGGCGGCGGCGAGCCGGCCGCGCGCCGTCGGACCGTCGATGCCCAGCGGAGCCGGATCGGCGGTGACGAGGTGGGTGTCCGTGCCGCCGGTGGTGACGATGAAGCCGTGGTCCTCCAGCGCCTCCGCCAGGGCCCGGGCATTGGAGACGACCCGGTGGGCGTACGTGGTGAAGGCGGGGGCCGCGGCCTCCCCGAAGGCCACGGCCTTGGCGGCGATGGTGTGCATCTGGGCGCCGCCCTGCGTGAAGGGGAACACCGCCCGGTCGACCCGCTCGGCGAATTCGGCGCCGCACAGGATCATCCCGCCGCGCGGCCCGCGCAGCACCTTGTGCGTGGTCGCGCAGACGATGTCCGCGTACGGGACGGGGCTCGGCGCGGCCCCGCCGGCGACGAGCCCGATCGGATGGGCGGCGTCGACGATCAGATAGGCGCCGACCTCGTCCGCGATCTCGCGGAAGGCCGAGTACTCGGGGTGGCGGGGGTAGGAGATGGACCCGCAGACGATGGCTTTCGGCCGGTTCGTGCGCGCGAGCTGCTGCACCTGCTCGTAGTCGATGAGCCCGCTCTCCGCGTCCACGCCGTATCCGATGAAGTCGAACCACCGCCCGGAGAAGTTGGCGGGCGACCCGTGGGTGAGGTGCCCCCCGTACGGGAGTCCCATCGCCAGTACGGTGTCCCCCGGCCGCAGCAGCGCGGCGTACGCGGCCAGCACGGCGGAGGAGCCGGAATGCGGCTGCACATTGGCGTGTTCGGCCCCGAACAGCCGGGCGGCACGCTCGACGGCGAGGTGCTCGGCCTGGTCCGCGTACTCGCATCCGCCGTGGTAGCGGGCGCCGGGGTACCCCTCGGCGTACTTGTTGGCGAGCGGGGAGGCGAGCACGGCCAGTACGGCGGGTGAGGTGAAGTTCTCGGCGGCGATCAGCTGCAGTGTGGTGGCCTGCCGATGCCGCTCCCCTTCGAGGATGTCGGCCATCTGCGGATCCTGCCGTCGCAGGAGCTCCGCCGGCTGCTCGGTGGTGACGGTCATGGCACGACTCCCGCGCGAAGGGGGCTACCGGTACCAGCCACTGTAGGCCGGGCCCGGCCTGGACGCCCTGCGGCCCGCCGCCGGGGCCGCGCCCCATCAGCCGGGGCCGGGCGGAGTCCGGTGCCTTCGAGCCCCGCCGGCGATTGAGGCGCGAGCGCGGGCAGGTCCGGGGAGCGGTGGAAAAGGGAGGGGCGGGGATATCCCCGCGCGGCGGCGGATCAGCGGGAAGCGGTGACGCCCGTCAGGGCGGTGACCACCGGGTCCAGCGCCTGGTTGATCTCGTCGCCGATCGAGCGGAAGAACGTGATCGGCGCCCCGTACGGGTCGTACACCTCGTCCGCGTCCGGCGACGGGGCCAGCAACCAGCCCCGAAGCGCCGCGGCGGCGCGGACCAGGGAGCGCGCCCGCTCCGCCATGCCGTCGTCCAGCGGCGGCAGCGTGGCCGGATCTATGGCCCGGACCAGCCGGGTGAACTCCTTGAGCGTGAAGGTCCGCAGACCCGCCGAGTGGCCCATCGAGATGACTTGGGCCCGGTGGTCGCGCGTGGCCGTCAGCACCAGGTCGGCCCGTATGACGTGCTCGTCCAGCAGCTCCCGCCCGGTGAATCCGGTCGCGTCGGCGCCGAAGTCCGCCAGCACCGCGGCCGCGTTCGCCTCCATCGGGGCGCCCTCGTGCCCCCACGTGCCGGCGCTCTCCACGATGAGGTCCCCGGTGACGAGCCCGCCCAGGCGGTGCGACAGGGCGTGCCGTGTCAGCCGCTCCGTGATGGGAGAGCGGCACACGTTGCCGGTGCTGACGTGGAGTATGCGGAAGGCGCCTCCCCCAGCGGCCGCTGGAAGGTGCCCCGTTGCTATGCCACGCCCCTCAGGGCTCACGGGGCGACCTCGAGGTCGGGTACGACCTCCCGCAGCTGGTCCGCGGTCAGCGCGCCCTCACGCAGCAGGACGGGAACCTTCCCGGTGACATCGACGATCGACGACGGCTGGATGCCGGGCGTCGGCCCGCCGTCCAGGTACACGGAAACGGAATCCCCGAGCATCTCGCGCGCCGCGTCACAGTCCTCGGGCGCCGGGTGCCCGGTCAGGTTGGCCGAGGACACCGCCATCGGGCCGACCTCGGTCAGCAGCTCGATCGCGACGGGGTGCAGGGGCATCCGTACGGCCACGGTGCCGTGCGTGTCCCCCAGGTCCCACGCCAGCGACGGCTGGTGCTTGGCGACGAGGGTCAGCGCGCCGGGCCAGAAGGCGTCGACGAGCTCCCACGCCTGCTCGGAGAAGTCCGTGACCAGGCCGTGCAGGGTGTTCGGGGAGCCGATGAGCACGGGGGTGGGCATACCGCGGCCCCGGCCCTTGGCGGCGAGCAGGTCGTGGACGGCCTCGGGGCTGAAGGCGTCCGCGCCGATCCCGTACAGGGTGTCGGTGGGCAGCACGACGAGCTCGCCGCGGCGCACGGCGGATGCGGCTTCACGCAGGCCCGTCTTGCGGTCCGTCGCGTCGTTGCAGTCGTATCGCCGGGCCATCAGTGAGCCTCCTCGTGCAGCAGGGTGGTGGCGGTCATCGTCGCGCCGGTCACGGCAGGGCCTTGCGGGCCGTCGCGAAGCGCGGGCGGTTGTTGAGGTCCGGGTGGTCGGCCGCGTCGGCCCAGCCCCGTTCCTCGGCGAAGATCCACGGGACCTGGCCGCCCTGGGTGTCGGCGTGCTCGACGACGACGATGCCGCCGGGCCGCAGCAGCCGGTGGGCGGTGCGTTCGATGCCGCGGATGGTGTCGAGGCCGTCCTCGCCGGAGAAGAGCGCCATCTCCGGGTCGTGGTCCCGGGCCTCGGGGGCCACGTACTCCCACTCGGTGAGCGGGATGTACGGCGGATTGGAGATCACCAGGTCGACCTGGCCGTCGAGCTCCGGCAGGGCGCTCAGCGCGTCGCCCTGATGGACGGTGACCCGGGAGCCCTCGGCGTTCTTGCGGGTCCACCGCAGGGCGTCCTCGGACAGCTCGACCGCGTGCACGCGCGAGCGCGGCACCTCCTGTGCCATGGCCAGCGCGATGGCGCCGGATCCGCTGCACAGGTCGACGATCAGCGGCTCGACCACGTCCATCGCCCGGACCGCGTGTATGGCCCAGTCCACGACCGACTCGGTCTCGGGCCGGGGGACGAAGACCCCGGGCCCGACCTGGAGCTCCAGGTACCGGAAGAAGGCGCGGCCGGTGATGTGCTGGAGCGGCTCGCGGGCCTCGCGGCGGGCGACGGCCTCCCAGTAGCGGGCGTCGAAGTCCACGTCCTTGACCTGGTGCAGTTCCCCCCGTTTGACGCCGTGCACGAAGGCCGCGAGCTCCTCCGCGTCGAAGCGCGGTGAGGGCACGCCGGCGGCGGCCAGCCGCTGAGTGGCCTGGGCCACCTCGGCAAGCAGCAAGTTCACGCTGGTCCTCCGGGCTGCTGTCGTACGGGGGGTGTTGCGGGGCAGGTCAGTGTGCGGCGGCGAGCTTGGCCGCGGAGTCCGTGTCTACGCAGGCCTGGATGACCGCGTCGAGGTCGCCGTCGAGCACCTGGTCCAAGTTGTACGCCTTGAAGCCGGTGCGGTGGTCCGAGATCCGGTTTTCCGGGTAGTTGTACGTACGGATCTTCTCGGACCGGTCCACGGAGCGCACCTGGCTGCGGCGCACGTCGGAGGCCTCCTGCTCGGCGGCCTCCTGCGCTGCCGCCAGCAGGCGCGAGCGCAGGATGCGCATGGCCTGCTCCTTGTTCTGGAGCTGGCTCTTCTCGTTCTGGCAGGAGGCGACCACGCCGGTGGGCAGGTGCGTGATGCGCACGGCCGAGTCGGTGGTGTTGACGGACTGGCCGCCGGGGCCGGAGGAGCGGTAGACGTCGATGCGGAGGTCGTTCATGTTGATCTCGACCTCGACCTCCTCGGCTTCCGGAGTGACGAGCACGCCGGCGGCGGAGGTGTGGATGCGGCCCTGGGACTCGGTGGCCGGAACCCGCTGGACGCGGTGCACTCCGCCCTCGTACTTCAGGCGGGCCCACACGCCCTGGCCGGGCTCGGTGGCACCGTTGCCGCCCTTGGTGCGGACGGAGACCTGGACGTCCTTGTAGCCGCCGAGCTCGGACTCGGTGGCGTCGATGATCTCGGTCTTCCAGCCCACGCGCTCGGCGTAGCGCAGGTACATGCGCAGCAGGTCGCCGGCGAACAGCGCCGACTCGTCGCCGCCCGCGCCCGCCTTGACTTCAAGGAGCACGTCCTTGTCGTCGCTGGGGTCGCGCGGGACGAGCAGCAGGCGGAGCTTCTCGGTGAGCTCCTCGCGCTGCGCCGTCAGCTCCTTGACCTCGGCCGCGAAGTCGGGGTCGACGGCCGCGTACTCCTTGGCCGTCTCGATGTCCTCGGACGTCTGCTTCCACGCTCGGAAGGTGGCGACGATCGGAGTCAGTTCCGCGTAGCGCTTGTTCAGCTTGCGCGCGTTGGCCTGATCCGAGTGGACCGAAGGGTCGGCGAGCCTCTTCTCAAGATCGGCGTGCTCGCCGATCAGTTCCTCGACCGCCTCGAACATCGGGGGCTCCTGTGGTGAAAGTACGAATTGGGTGACGTGGCGAGACGACGACAAAGGCGCCGGTCCGGCCGCCCCCGCGTGGACAGGGAGCGGCCGGGGACCGGCGCCCGGGTCGCGCTACTTCTTGGCCGCACCCTTGCCGAAGCGGGCCTCGAAGCGGGCCACGCGGCCACCGGTGTCGAGGATCTTCTGCTTGCCCGTGTAGAACGGGTGGCACTCGGAGCAGACCTCGGCGCGGATGTTGCCCTCGGTCAGGGTGCTACGGGTGGTGAACGACGCGCCACAGGTGCAGCTGACCTGGGTCTCGACGTACTGGGGGTGGATCTCGCTCTTCAAGGTGTCTCCTAGATCGGGAGGGCGCCGGGTCGCAGGAGCCGAATTGCGCGCTGCGTGAACCGGGGCCGACAGACCAGTCTGCCAGGACCGGGCTGCCTGTCAAAATTCTGAGGACGCCTCCCTCAACGGGGAGGGGCGGGCATCTATTCCGCCGGGGTGCGGACCGGGTCCGGCAGGGGCCCTACCGGACGATCCCGCCGGCCGAGCTCTTGTCGCCCATCGACTTCGCGGTGGCCTCGGCGGGGATCGGCTGGTCCGCCAGGAGGGCGTCCCAGACCATCTTGGACTCCTTGGACAGCGGGGCGACGCGATCGGGGTCGCGCGGGTCCACGGTCACCGGCAGGGTGATCATGTGCATGTCCTGGGCGTCGATGCTCTGCAGGCCCTGGGCGAAGCCCATGAGGGACTTCACGTCGCCGAGCGCCTTGTCGGTGGTGAGCGCCTTGGTCCCCGAGTCGGCGAGGTCGAGCAGCCGCTTCGGGTTGTCGAAGACGCCGATGCCCTTGACCTGCTTGATCAAAGCCTTGATGAAGGCCTGCTGGAGCTGTATTCGGCCCAGGTCGCCGCCGTCGCCGACGGTCTTGCGGGTCCGGACGAGGCCGAGGGCCTGCTCCCCGTTGAGCTTGTTGGTGCCCTCCGCGAGGTCGAGGTGGCTGTCCTCGTCCTTGATCGGCTTGGTGGTGGTCACCTCGACGCCGCCGAGGTTGTCGATGATCTTCTTGAAGCCCGCGAAGTCCACCTCGATGTAGTGGTCCATGCGGATCCCCGACATCTTCTCGACGGTCTTGACCGCGCAGGCGGCGCCGCCGATGGTGAACGACTCGTTGAACTGCTTGCGCGGGCCGCCCGTGTCGGTCTTGCCGTTCGCGGCGGTGCAGGCCGGACGGGCGACCATGGTGTCGCGCGGGATCGATATGACGCTGGCCTTCTCGTGGCCCTCGTACAGGTGGAGGATCATCGCGGTGTCGGAGCGGGCGGAGCCGCCGTCGTCCTGGCCGTACTCGGCGTTGGCTCCCCCGCGGGAGTCCGAGCCGAGGACGAGGATGTCCATCGAGCCGTTGTCGACGTTCTGCGGGCGGTCGGCGCCCAGGGCCTGGTCGATGTCGACGGTCTTCAGGTTGCCGTTGAACTTGACGTAGAAGTAGCCGAGGCCCGCCCCGCCCAGCAGGACCACCCCGGCGGCGGTCCACGCGGCGATGGTGAGGGCCTTGCGGCGCTGCGGCGTCCTGCGTCGGCGGCCGCCTGCGGCACGTCGGCCGCGGCCCCTGCTGTCCTGGCTCATGCTCTCCTCAGTCCTGGGTCCGTCCGGTCCCGGTCCCCGGGCCCCGGTCCCCGGTCCGCCGCGGGCGGCTTTCCGCCCCGTTTCGACCCCGAGGTCCCCTGACACAGACGGGCGTACGCGCTCCAGGGTTCCACGGCCTCCCCGGCCGTCGGACCGCCGCCCGGTCGCGCGGCCACCGCGACGCACGCCGCGTGACACCGCTTCCACCTGCGGTTTCCCTGGCAGGCGCGGGCCCGCGTACGGAGCTTCACGGCGAGCGGGACTGTGTCGAAGGTCGCACCGCGGCCGCGCACGTGCCGCCGTACGCCGCCTGTCGCGTACGCCGTCCCGCGCCCGCGCCCGGCGCAAACGCGGCCGCCCCCGCCGCGGGTGCGGCGGGGGCGGCTGCGGTGATGCGCGCGGGACGTCAGTCGTCGTTCTTGCCCGACGGGGTCGTCTTCGCGATCTGCATCAGGAACTCGGCGTTCGACTTCGTCTGCTTCATCTTGTCGAGCAGCAGCTCGATCGCCTGCTGCGAGTCGAGCGCGTGCAGCACCCGGCGCAGCTTCCAGGTGATGGAGAGCTCCTCGCTGTTGAGCAGGATCTCCTCCTTGCGGGTGCCCGACGCGTCGACGTCCACCGCGGGGAAGATGCGCTTGTCGGCGAGCTTCCGGTCGAGCTTGAGCTCCATGTTGCCGGTGCCCTTGAACTCCTCGAAGATCACCTCGTCCATGCGCGAGCCGGTGTCGACCAGCGCGGTGGCCAGGATGGTCAGCGAGCCGCCGTCCTCGATGTTGCGCGCGGCACCGAAGAAGCGCTTCGGCGGATAGAGCGCGGTCGAGTCGACACCACCGGACAGGATCCGGCCGGAGGCGGGCGCCGCGAGGTTGTACGCGCGGCCCAGACGGGTGATGGAGTCCAGCAGGACGACCACGTCGTGACCCAGCTCGACGAGACGCTTGGCGCGCTCGATGGCCAGCTCGGCGACGGTGGTGTGGTCCTCGGCCGGGCGGTCGAAGGTCGAGGAGATGACCTCGCCCTTGACCGACCGCTGCATGTCGGTGACCTCTTCCGGACGCTCGTCGACCAGGACGACCATCAGGTGGCACTCGGGGTTGTTGACGGTGATCGCGTTGGCGATCGCCTGCATGATCATCGTCTTGCCGGCCTTCGGCGGCGAGACGATCAGACCACGCTGACCCTTTCCGATCGGTGCGACCAGGTCGATGATCCGGCCGGTCAGCACGCCCGGGTCGGTCTCCAGACGGAGCCGGTCCTGCGGGTACAGCGGGGTCAGCTTCTGGAACTCCGGGCGTCCGCGGCCGGATTCGGGCGCCATGCCGTTCACCGAGTCCAGACGCACGAGGGCGTTGAACTTCTCGCGGCGCTCGCCGTCCTTGGGCTGGCGCACGGCACCGGTGGTGTGGTCGCCCTTGCGCAGACCGGCCTTGCGGACCTGAGCGAGGGAGACGTACACGTCGTTGGGGCCGGGCAGGTAGCCCGAGGTCCGGATGAACGCGTAGTTGTCGAGGATGTCGAGGATGCCCGCGACGGGGATCAGGACATCGTCGTCGGCGACCTGCGGCTCGCTCGGGGCGAACTCGTCACGGCCACGGCGGCCACGGCGGTCGCGGTAGCGGCCACGACGGCCACGACGGCCGCCCTCGTCGTCGAAATCGTCCTGCGGGCCGCTATCCTGGCGGTCCTGACGACCCTGCTGGCCCTGGCCCTGGCCCTGGCCGCGGCCGCCCTGCTGGCGGTCCTGACGGTCGGCGCGGTCCTGACGGCCGCCGCCCTGACCGCCCTGGCCACCTTGTACGGCCTGGACCTGACCCTGGCCGCCCTGACCCTGGCCGCCCTGACCCTGGTCGTCGGCCTTGGCGCCACGGTCACGGCGGTCGCGCTGGCGGTCGCCGCGCTCGGCGCGGTCACCGCGGTCGGCACCCCGGTCACGGCGCTCGCGGCGGCCGCGGCCTTCGCCGTCCTGGCCCTGCGCCTGGCCGGAGACCGCCGTGGCGGCCTCGGTCCTGGTGTCGGGCTGCGCGGCGAGGGTCTCGGTCTTGACGGTCTCGGTCTTCTGCTCGACCTGCACCGCGGCGGGAGCCGAGCCCTCGGGGCTGCCGGAGGGGGCGGTGGCCCGACGGCGGCGGCGCTCGCCGACCGGGGCGTCGTCGCTGGCCGGCTGGCCCGGGATCTCGATCTGCGCCTGCGCGGCAGGCTTCTCGGCGGGCGCCTCTACGGCGGCCTCGCTCGTGCGGGCCTTGCTGGTGGCGCGTCGCTTCGGCTTGGCCTCGGCGGTGTCGGCGGCGCCGGCCGCAGCGGAGGACGCGGCCTTGGGGGCACTGCCGCCACCCGCCTGCGCCTCCTTGATGACCTCGATCAGCTGGCTCTTGCGCATGCGCGCGGTGCCCCTGATGCCGAGGCCCGACGCGACCTGCTGCAGCTCGGCCAGGACCATGCCCTCAAGGCCCGTGCCGGTGCGGCGACGCTTGGTCGCGGCGCCCGCGGCGGGGGCACTGGCGTCGACATTGGTGTCGGCAGCGCCCATCAGATCGGTGGTGTCGCTCACGAAGGGTCCTTCCCTGGAGCGGACGTCGGCCTGTCTGGCTCGGCGACCGGTTGTGCTGTCCGACAACGGTCCTGGATTAATGGACCGTGCCGGGGCGGTGGTCCGCCGGTAGAGATACGGCGGAGAGAAACGTGCACGTGCATGTACGTGGGTGGTCCGGCGAGAAGCCCCCGAGCTGAAAGCGTGGGAATGTCACGCCGATTCCGGAGCGTGCTCGAAACTGCTGGAAGTGATCAAAGCAGTCGGGGAGGCTCCCGGAAGAAAGGTGGTCCCGAATGGGGACACTGAGCACCGAGCCATGGCGGCTTCGGATGCGCACTTGAGACTAACACTACCGGATCCAACAGACATTCCCCCTCTCCATCACCGGCAATCGCGCCCTTCGGGCGCGGACGGCCTGCCCTGACCGTCCGCCCCTGACCGGCCGCGTCGTCGACGCCGCGTTTTGCTGCTACACGCCGTGGCCGCCCTGGGTTCCCAGGGGAAGGACGCTCGCGCCCGCGGCGTCGAGTGCGAGCCGATTGGCGGCCCATCCCTCGCCCGCGAGCCGCGCGACCTTGTCGGCCGCGCCGTTGTCGACCAGCGCGAGGACCGTGGGGCCCGCGCCGGAGATGACCGCGGGGATGCCGTCCGCCCGCAGTCGGCCCACGAGTGCCACGCTCTCGGGCATCGCGGGGGACCGGTACTCCTGGTGGAGGCGGTCTTCGGTGGCCGGCAGCAGGAACTCGGGACGCCTGGTCAGGGCCTCCACGAGCAGGGCCGCGCGACCCGCGTTGACCGCCGCGTCCACGTGCGGGACGGTGCGCGGCAGCAGGCCGCGCGCGGTCTCGGTCAGGACCGGCTTGGAGGGGACGAAGACCACCGGAACGATGGAATCGGCGGGCTCCATCCGGATCGCCTTGGCGCTGCCCCCGTCCATCCACGCCAGGGTGAAGCCACCGAGCAGACAGGCGGCGACGTTGTCGGGGTGGCCCTCGATCTCGGTGGCGAGCTCCAGCAGCGCCGCGTCGTCGAGCCTGGCCTCTCCGCCTATGGTCACGGCGCGGGCGGCGACGATGCCGGCGCAGATGGCGGCGGAGGAGGAGCCGAGGCCGCGCCCGTGCGGGATGCGGTTGGCGCAGACGACCTCGAGGCCGCGGGGCTGTCCGCCCAGCAGGTCGAAGGCGGTGCGCATGGAGCGTACGAGCAGGTGGCTCTCGTCCCGCGGGAGGGTGTCGGCGCCCTCGCCCGCGATGTCGATGTCCAGGCCGGAGTCGGCCACCCGGACGACGACGTCGTCGTAGAGCCCCAGGGCCAGACCGAGGGCGTCGAAGCCCGGGCCGAGGTTGGCACTGCTGGCGGGGACGCGCACCCGTACGGCGGCGGCGCGGAACGCTGGACCGGCCATCGTCCGATGACACTCCTTGTGACTGTGCGAGATCTTCGCTGGCTCGCTGCGAATGTACTGGAGAACGTACGACACCCGAAGGCCCTCGGGGCAGCACCGCGGTCATATGCGCGGTGGCGGATGTAAGTACAGCCTATCGAAGGAAGGTTCTCTCGCGACATAGGGCGCACAGGAGGCGCACGGTGCGTGTCGCGGGCTTAGGCGGCACTTTTATCGTCGTACGGGGCGAGTTGCCGGGTTCCGGAGTGCTCCGGAACCCGGCGACCCGGCGTGGATCAGATCAGGCCGAGACGGACGGCGGCCGCTTCGGCGTCCACCGGAATGGTGATCGGCTGCGGAGCGCCGGCGACCGCCCAGTCGGGGTCCTTCAGACCGTTGCCGGTGACGGTGCACACGATCTTCTGGCCGGGGTCGACCAGGCCCAGCTCGGCGGCCTTCAGCAGACCGGCCACGGAGGCGGCCGAGGCGGGCTCGACGAAGACGCCTTCCTGAGCGGCCAACAGCCGGTAGGCGGCGAGGATCTGGCGGTCCGTCACCTCGTCGATGAAGCCGCCCGACTCGTCCCGGGCGGCCAGTGCGTAGTCCCAGGAGGCGGGGTTGCCGATCCGGATCGCGGTGGCGATGGTGTGCGGCTCCTTGACGACCTCACCGCGCACGATGGGCGCGGAGCCGGAGGCCTGGAAACCCCACACGCGCGGCGTACGGGAGGCCAGGCCGTCGGCCTTGTACTCCTTGAAGCCCTTCCAGTACGCGGTGATGTTGCCGGCGTTGCCGACGGGCAGCACGTGGATGTCGGGAGCGTCACCGAGCGCGTCGACGATCTCGAACGCGGCCGTCTTCTGGCCCTCGATGCGCACCGGGTTGACGGAATTGACCAGCGCCACCGGGTAGTTGTCGGACAGCGCGCGAGCGAGGTCGAGGCAGTCGTCGAAGTTGCCGTCCACCTGAAGGATCTTGGCCCCGTGCACGAGGGCCTGGCCCATCTTGCCGAGCGCGATCTTGCCGCGGGGCACGAGCACGGCGCAGACCATCCCGGCGCGCACCGCGTAGGCGGCCGCCGAGGCCGAGGTGTTGCCGGTGGAGGCGCAGATGACGGCCTTCGCGCCCTCCTCCTTGGCCCTGGTGATCGCCATGGTCATGCCGCGGTCCTTGAAGGACCCGGTGGGGTTGGCACCCTCGACCTTGAGGTGCACCTCGCAGCCGGTGCGCTCGGAGAGCACCTGTGCGGGGACGAGGGGAGTGCCGCCTTCGCGGAGCGTGACCACGGGAGTGGAGTCCGTGACCGGCAGGCGGTCCCGGTACTCCTCGATGATGCCGCGCCACTGGTGGGTGCGATTGCTGCTCATGGGTCCTTACTCCCCTTCAACACGCATGATGCTGGCGACACCGCGGACGGTGTCCAGCTTCCGCAGCGCCTCGACGGTCCCGGAGAGGGCGGCGTCGGGTGCGCGGTGAGTGACGACGACGAGGGAGGCCTCAGTGCCGGCCCCGTCCTGTCGCCCTTGCTGTCGTACGGTATCGATCGACACGCCGTGCTCCGCGAAGGTGGTCGCCACCTGGGCGAGGACGCCCGGCTTGTCGGCCACATCGAGGCTGATGTGGTACCGGGTGACGACGTCCCCCATGGTGCTGACCGGCAGCTGGGTGTACGCGGACTCGCCCGGCCCCGTTGCCTCGGCGAGCTTGTTGCGGCAGACGGCGACGAGGTCGCCCAGGACCGCCGAGGCGGTCGGCGCACCGCCCGCGCCGGGCCCGTAGAACATGAGCTGCCCGGCGGCCTCCGCCTCGACGAAGACGGCGTTGTACGCCTCGCGGACGGAGGCGAGCGGGTGCGTGAGCGGGATCATCGCGGGATGGACGCGCGCCGTCACGGACTGGCCGTCCGCCGCCCGCTCCAGGATCGCGAGGAGCTTGATGGTGCAGCCCATGCGCTTGGCGGAGGCGAAGTCGGAGGCGCTGACCTCGGTCATGCCCTCGCGGTAGACGTCGTCGAGGCGGACCCGGGTGTGGAAGGCGATGCCGGCCAGGATCGCGGCCTTGGCGGCGGCGTCGTAGCCCTCGACGTCGGCGGTGGGGTCGGCCTCGGCGTACCCGAGGGCGGTGGCCTCGTCGAGCGCCTCCTGGTACCCCGCGCCGGTGGAGTCCATCTTGTCCAGGATGAAGTTCGTCGTGCCGTTGACGATGCCCATCACCCGGTTGATCTTGTCGCCGGCCAGGGACTCGCGCAGCGGGCGGACCAGCGGGATGGCGCCGGCGACGGCCGCCTCGTAGTACAGGTCGAGTCCGTGCTGCTCGGCCGCGGCGTGCAGTGCGGCGCCGTCCTGGGCGAGCAGCGCCTTGTTCGCCGACACCACGGAGGCGCCGTTCTCGAAGGCGGTGGTGATGAGCGTACGAGCGGGCTCGATCCCACCGATGACCTCGATGACCACGTCGATGTCGCCGCGTTTGAGGAGGGCGGTCGCATCGGTGGTGATGAGCGCGGGGTCGATGCCTTCGCGCACCTTGGCGGGCCGGCGTACGGCCACACCGGCGAGCTCGACGGGCGCGCCGATCCTCTGCGTGAGGTCGTCGGCGTGCGTCGTCATGATGCGCGCCACCTCTGAGCCGACCACTCCACAGCCCAGCAGCGCCACCTTCAGCGGACGCGTACGCATCATTCGACCTACGCCTTTCGATCTTCCATCAGTACCCGGCGCGCGGTTTGCGCGCCAGGTGTGAACAAGTCTCACTCAATGGACAGCAGTTTCCATCCTCGGTCCATTGAGTGAGACACCTATTTTGGGGGGTCCGGGGGCTCACCCAGAAATATGGGCGTCACCCGAGGTCGAGACGCAGGAGATCTTCCTCCGTCTCGCGTCGGACGATCACGCGGGCCTGACCGTCGCGCACGGCGACGACCGGCGGGCGCAGCGCGTGGTTGTAGTTGCTGGCCATGGAGCGGCAGTACGCACCGGTGGCCGGCACGGCGAGGAGGTCACCGGGGGCGAGGTCGGCGGGCAGGTAGGCGTCCTTCACGACGATGTCACCGCTCTCGCAGTGCTTGCCGACGACGCGGACGAGCATGGGCTCGGCGTCGGAGACGCGGGAGACGAGCGCGATGGAGTACTCCGCGTCGTAGAGGGCGGTGCGGATGTTGTCGGACATCCCGCCGTCGACGCTCACGTAGGTACGGAGTCCTTCGAGCCGCTTGATGGTGCCGACCTCGTAGAGCGTGAAGGCGGTCGGGCCGACGATGGCGCGCCCGGGCTCGACGGAGATGCGGGGCGCCCTGAGGCCCGCGGCCTCGCACTCCCTGGCGACGATCTCCGTGAGCGCCTTGGCGATGTCGTGCGGCTCGCTCGGGTCGTCGTCGGAGGTGTAGGCGATGCCGAGGCCGCCGCCGAGGTCGATCTCGGGCAGTTGCACCCCGTGCTCGTCGCGTACGGCGGCCAGCAGCCGCACGACCCTCTTCGCGGAGACCTCGAAGCCGGCCATGTCGAAGATCTGCGAGCCGATGTGGGAGTGGACGCCGAGCAGCTCGAGCGAGTCGTGGCCGAGCACGCGGCGTACGGCCTCGGCGGCGACCCCGTCGGCCACGGCGATCCCGAACTTCTGGTCCTCGTGGGCGGTGGCGATGAACTCGTGCGTGTGGGCCTCGACGCCGACGGTGACGCGGATCTGCACGGGCTGGCGTACGCCCAGCTCACGGGCGATGTGCGCGACGCGGGCGATCTCCTGGAACGAATCGAGGACGATGCGCCCGACGCCGGCCTCGATGGCGCGCCTGATCTCGGCTTCGGACTTGTTGTTGCCGTGGAAGGCGATGCGCGCGGCGGGCATCTCGGCGGCGAGGGCGGTAGCCAGCTCACCGCCGGAGCAGACGTCGAGATTCAGCCCTTCTTCCTTCAGCCACTTCACGACGGCCTTGGAGAGAAACGCCTTCCCGGCGTAGAAGACATCGGCTTCCTTGCCGAACGCATGCGCCCAGGCCCGGCAGCGCGCCCGAAAGTCCTCCTCGTCGAGGAAGTAGGCGGGGGTCCCGAACTCCTCGGCGAGCCGCGTCACTTCCATCCCGCCGACGGTCACGACGCCGTCGGCGGTCCGCTGGACGGTCCGGGCCCAGATCTTCTCGTCCAGCGCATTGAGGTCGGCGGCGGGCGGCGAGTAGTGCCCCTCGGGCATGACGTCGGCGTGGCGGGGTCCGGCGGGGTGCGCGGAACGGCTCATCGGAATCTCTCTTCGCAGGTCACAGGCGTGTCGGTGCGTCTATGCCGAGGAGGGACAGGCCGCCGGCCAGCACCGTCCCGGCGGCTTCGGCAAGAGCCAGCCGGGCGCGGTGGGCGGCCGAGGGTTTCTCGTCCCCCTGGGGCAGGACGCGGTGCTGGAAGTCGAGCAGCGCGTCGGCCAGCTCGACGAGATGCCTGGCGAGCCGCTCCGGCGCCCGGTGGTGCGCGGCGGCTTCGAGGGCGAGGGGGTGGTCGGCGACGGCGCGGAGCAGCGCGGGGGCGGCCTCGACGTCTCCGGGGAGGGAGGTGAGCCCGAGGTCTCCGGGGAGGGAGGTGAACCCGAGCTGAGCGGCATTGGCGGTGAGGGCGCGGCTGCGCGCACGGGCGTACCGCACGCGGAAGAACTCACTGTCCTCGCCCTGAACGAGCAGCCGGTCGCAGAAGCCGGGCGTCTCGCGGGCGGGGACGGTGAGCATGGCCCAGCGGGCGGCGTCCGCCCCGTACCGGGCCACCACATCGCCGTCGCGCTTGGCGACGGGGGCGACCCGCGCGGGCACGGTGGCGTCGAGGCCCTGGCTGCGCCGGATGCGGACGACGGCCTCGCACACGGCGCGCTCGCGAAGGCCGAGCGGCAGGTCGGCGGGCACGCCGGCGTCGACGGTGGGGCGGCGTGCCTCTACTTCCCGTACTTCCCGTACGAGCTCGGCGGCGGAAAGGGGCGGCAGCGCGAAATTGACGAAACCCGCACCGGTGATCTCAACGCGCTCGATCCCGGGTAGCCCGGCCAGCCGGCGGGCCAGCACGCGAGCGACCTCGAGGGGCGCCCGGTTCCCGGCACTCTTGGCGATCTGGAAGGCGACGGGGGTGGCGTACTCCCCCGCTCCACCGGGCCGGGTCCGCTCGACGACGACCCGCTCGGGCACGGTCGCCCCGGCGGGAAGCTCCCCGTCCTCGACGGCGCAGCGCACGGCGCGCACGACGGTACGGGAGAGGTCAGCGGGGGTCACGGAACCCAGCCTAGGGGAGAAGCCCCCGGGTCACGCGAACGGTTTCGCCATGTGAACAGGGCCGCGCCCGCGCCCGCGTCCGGGGCCGGGAATCACCGGCGCGCGACGGCGGTCGCGTAGGTGTCGCCTGGGAGGGGGCTCAGCCCCTCCCCCGCCCGGCGGGGGTCCCTTCCCGCTGGCGCCGGTCCTTGCGGTCGATCAGCCCGCGGACGACCCGTACCAGCTCGGCGGGCTCGAAGGGCTTGGCGACGAAGGCATCGACCCCGGCCGCGATCTCGGCCTCGTACTGCGTACAGGCGCTCACGATGGCCACCGGCACGTCTCTGGTCCGCGGATCGGCCCGCAACCGCGCGGCGGTCCCGAAACCGTTCAGCCGAGGCATGACCACATCAAGCGTGATCACATCGGGGCACACCCGATGGACGACGTCCAGGCACTCGGCACCATCGTTCGCGGTCACGACCTCGAAGCCCTCCAGCTCGAGATTGACCCTGATCAGCTGCCGGATGACCTTGTTGTCGTCGACAACAAGCACCCGGCCCGAGACGCCTGGCACAACTCGAGAGTAGGTCGAGCCACGCCCCCGCGTCCGGCTTTTCGCCACTTCCACCCCCTGCGGGCGACGCACCCCTCCCTCCCCCGCAAACCGGTTCCTGATCACCCCGCGAGAGCTGGTAGTGTTCAACCCGTCGCAGCAACACCAGCGACGCGCCCCCGTAGCTCAGGGGATAGAGCAACGGCCTCCGGAGCCGTGTGCGCAGGTTCGAATCCTGCCGGGGGCACTCCAGCCAGACCAGCGCGATCACGCCGCTGACCTGCTGAAGTGCCAAGCATGAAGACCTGGACCCAGTCCCATTGAGTCCAGGTCTTTGTCGTTGTTACGCACTGATCGCGATAGACCTGCGATAGAGCAGCCGGAACCAGTGACGGCCGATCAACGAGCACCTTAACGTGTCGCCATGGCACCGCAACATGACAACCCAGCTGCGCGACTTCGAGACGTGCTGCTCGCCGTACACGCCAGGTTCCCCGGCCAGCGAGACCAAGAACAGGTCCTTGCATGGACCGCGTTCGCCCAAACACTTGAGGTGGGCGAGAACACCGCGGACGGTGTACACGCCATCGCCAGTGTGATCCAGCTTCCCAGCCAAATCATCGCGGCGGTACGCGCCCTGGGCGAGGAGCAAGACGAGGAAGAGCACCTCCTCCACGGCCTCGACCTCCTTGAAGGGGCGGCAGCCGGAGTCGCCGCACGCAAGCCGCTCTACCAGGTGTTCTCCGAGATCGTCCCCGGTGGGCACATACCCCAGAGCGCGGCCGTCCACGGGCTACTCTCCGTTAGTCGCGTATTGCATCGCGCCAACCCGGTCCAGTTCTTCTCTGAAGACGACCTCGCACGGCTCGAAAGCCTGATCACCGAGATGATGAGCGAGGTCGGTACGGCTGCACTCCCCGGGCAGCTCCGAATTTTGCTCCTTTCCCACCTGCACTCCATGCTCCAAGCAGTGCACGTCGCCCGAGTGACAGGCCGCGAAGACATTGAGGCGACATTCGATGCTCTTTTCGGATCCGTCATCCGAAGACCCGAACACGTCGAGTCGATGCGCGAGGCAGGATTCGTCGACAGGTTCCGCGATTGGATCAATTCCGTCAACGGGATAATCAGCATCGGCACCGGCGCAGTCGGGCTCGGCCAACAGGTAATGCGAATGCTCGGCTGAGCAGCTAGAACTCCCAATCCAGCTCCGCTTCAATCTTCGAGTTCATAGCTGCTTCCTGTCCGTAGATGCACCCCTCATAGACACGGTGGATTACCTCGGGCGAGTTGCCCACCCGACGGGCGACTTCGGCGACCGGAACCCCAGCGTTCAGCCAGGTCGTGATGCAGGTGTGCCTGAGGTCGTACGGCCGGCCGCCGAGGATGGATTCCTGAAGGTCCGGCGGGAGAGCGTACTCGCGGGCGTCCTTCCAGACGCGCCAGTAGGTGCTGCTGCCGACCAGGCCGAGCCGCTCGTTCGTGAACAGCCTGCCGTCCTTGGCGGTGCCGAACTCTCGAAGGTGGTCACGGAGTATGGCGACCAGCGGCGGCGGGATCGGGACCGGGCGGTCCTCCTTGGCTTCGCGGGACTTCAGGCCTCGCTTGTCGTGGCGCTCGCCGCTGTCGGTCCACTGCTTCCCGGACACTGGATTCGTATCGCGGAGGGTGAGTGTCCCCCACCCCTGGTCGGGCAAGTGGCAGTCCCTCTGCTTCAGCCCCACAGCCTCGCTCGGGCGGAGCGCCGCGAAGTACATGACGGCGAAAAAGGCGACCAGTCGGCGCCCCTTCTTGCGGTCCCATGTCCCGATGTAGGAGACCGCGGCCAGCAGCTGGGCGGCCTGTGTCTTGTTCACGAGAACCCGCGGGTCCACGCGGTCCGACGCCGAGGTCTTCACCTTCTTCAGTGCCACAAGGGGGTTCTCCATCAGAAGCTTCCGCTCGATGGCGTACTTCACCGCCGTATTCAGGGCTCGGCGCCGCCGGCGTGCCGTCTCCCCTGCGGCCGGCGCACCATCCAGCTTGAACGAGAGGCGGTAGTGGACGTCTCGCAGGATCTTCGGGTCCTCCAGAGCCGAAACGAGCAGCGCTCGTTCTGACAGCCATTGGTGAGCGTCGTCGAGTTCGGCCGGCGGCTCCAGCTCGGCGTTCGCTGGCACAACGGCCCAGCGAAAAGCGAGGCGCAGTTCCTCCACCTCGGGCATCTGCTTGTCCTGCTCCACCATGGCCAGGGTCACCGCCGCGAGGCCGTCCGCGATGCCCTCACGGGTCTTGGCAGCAGCTGTGGGCCAGCGCATGGCCATGTACTCACGGCAGAACGTGAACCAGGACAGTTCCTCGCGGGCATCCTCGGGCTCTGCGACCCGCGCGGCGGCGCGGACTTCAGACTCAGGCAGGCCGTCCTTGATACGGAAGGCCTCGCCGCGCTTCATGGCCAACCACAGTTCGGACCGGCGGCTTCCAGCAAGCGCCACGGTCGCGAACGTCTTACTGCTGACCTTGCCTCCTACGATCCAGCGAAGTTGATAGGGGCGGGTCTTGCTCTGGGCCTTGGTCACATTCCACAGCCGAATGTCGAGGGAAAACTCTTCCGGGCCCGAGCCATTGATCTGCTCGGACCCGGAATCAGCGCCGTTCGTCACGCGGTTTCCTCCCGCATCTCCAGCCAACGGGTCAGCTCCGAGCGCCGGATGCGCACGGACCCGTTCGGGAGCTTGATGGACTTGGGACCTTTCTTGCACTGCCGCCAGCGGTAGAACGTGGCTCGCGGAACACCGATTTCTTCGACCACCTGCGGAATGGTCAGCATTTCGTCGCGGGGCTTGGCCACGGCGAGGCTCCTTCGGGGAGGCAAGAGGATGAGTTGAGGAGCAGAAACCCCCAGACCGCTGACAGAACTGACAGAACCTGGGTGAGAACGCGCTGACCTGCGACTTCCGGGCTCGGAGCGGCTCTGACAAAACTCGCGGAAACTCTGACAGAACCTCCGGCGGTGGGTTCTGCCACGGTCGACGGGTGGGTTCTGTCAGAGTTTCCAGAGGTTTTGTCACGACGGCCGGAGGGCCTCTCTGCGCAGGTCAGCGCGCTAGGTCGGAGGTTCTGTCAGTTGTGTCGGGCTGACCGGGGTTCTGTCAGGCGTCGCCGCGCACGAGGCGGGGGTGCGCGTCGTACTTCGGGGAGGGCGGCCGGCCGCCGCGTCCGGTACGTGGGGGCGGGGGCTGCTGGCGGATCCAGCCGTGTTCCTCCAACAGGCCCAGGGCCGGGTCGAGGTCAGCCATGGTGGGGAAGTCCCCGCGGGAGAGCTGGCGGAACAGGTCCCGTTTGGTGAAGCCGGTCAACCGAGCGTCCCCGAGGTGCGCGAGAACTTGGCGGGCAGCGTCCTGTGCGGGGGCAGCGCCCATGGCGTCGAAGACGTGCTGGGCGTGGGCGGTGAAGTAATCGCCGAGGAGGGTGGCGTCGGCCAGGGTGGCGGCCTCGATGGGGCGGGTCCATCCGCTGTCGGGGTGGGTTGCCAGGTGTAGCAGCCCTGCGATACGGGCGACGGCCCCGTCCCGCTTGCTGGCCCACTTCACGATGTCCGCGAGTGAGCCGCCCTTCCCGATCCGGGATTCGGTGACCTTCTGGTAGGCGAGCATGACTGCGTCGGCCTCGGGCGTGAGGGTGAGCACGGCCGGGTCGGTCCATTCGTGCAGGGCCATGGCCAGCCCGCCGAGCTGGCGCCTGTATGTCTCGGCCACGTCGTCCGGGATGAGTTGCGGGGTGAGGTTGCGCCTGCCAACGAGGGATTCGGGCTGTGCGTACAGGAACCGGGCCAGGAGTCCGCGGCCGTCGGCGCCTTTGATCTGGCCAATGGATTCGAGGACTTCGGGCTGTACGGCCAGGCCCATGGTGACGGCGGGGTGTTCGATGTGCTGGGACTCGCGACCCTGACGGTTGACCCGCACCATGTCCCCGGCGTGGCCCTTGAGGAAGATCTCCATGTTCGGGGTGCCGGAGTAGAGGCCCGCGATGATGCCGAAGATGCCGCCCTCGGGTGAGAGCACGGACATGCGGCCGTCCTGCTCGGCGAGGAGGGTGGCCAAGCTCTCCTGGGTGACGTCGTCCGCGACGAGTTGAGGCTTGCAGGGGACCTTGATCTCCTCGGCGGCCTGGGCCAGGGCAACGGCTTCGGCGGTCAGCTGGTCTCGCATTCCGGCCTCGGCGTTCGCGGCCTTGGCCGCTGCCTTGTCGGCGGCGGCTTTGGCGAGGCGTGCGGTGGTCTCGGCCTCGGCGCGGGCGGGGCCGGAAAGCTCCACCAATGCCTTCTCTACGGCCATGAGCGGCTCGGTCATCAGGGCGAACACGGCGCTCTTGCGGTTACCGGGATCCAGGGCGACAGCGGTGTACAGGTTGACCGGCTCACGCCAGCGTCCGCGCACGCAGACCGTGGCCCGCCCGCCAGCGGCGGTGGCGATGACGGCGAGGGCCAGGCATCCGGCCAGATCGGCGGGTGTCTGGGTCTCCTCGGCGACGGCCGCGACCATGGCTGCCAACCACGGCGGGAGCGTGTTCACGGGGAAGGCGGGCAGATCACGGCGGGCTGTGAGTGGGACAGGCTCGTCCCATGCCGGTCCGGTCACGTCCTCAGCGGTGAGGGCGTCGAATCCGGCCCACAGGTCGGCGTCGGCGGGATGGGTACTCATGCCGCATCACCGGCCGCGTTGCGGGCGCTGCGGTGGATGCCGTCGCGGATGCTGGCAGCAATCCGAGAGGGCGCGAGCCCCTTCGGCGCCGCGGCGGTGAGCGCGTCGGTGACTTCCATCTCCGTGAGGGTCCCTGCGGCGATGAGGCGGCCGAGGGCGTAGGCCGCGTTGTAGAGCGTCGTGTTCTGCGCACCGGTGACAGCGGCGGCCACCTTGGCGACCTCACCATTCAGGGCGGCCGCCGCGTACCGCTCCGCCTTGCCGATCCGGGAACGGAGAACGGACACGGGGACTGGGGCGGGTGCGGGCGGCGGGGTGAGCAGGTCACCGAGCCACGTGGGGAGGGGGGCCGGAGGCGCGTCGTGAATGATCTCGTACGAGCCGGTGCCGACGGTGCTGCCGGCCGCGACCACGTACCCGCCCCAGGCTCGCGTATCGACCTTCCACCCCAGGCGCCCTGCGCTCCCACGTAGCCGCTTTTCGGCAGGGGCGGTGAAATACAGGTGCTGCCCGCCCCGGCGAGTGCGCACCGTGTACGTCTCGGTCGGCAGCCGCTCACCGGCCCGCTCGCAGATCATGGCGAACACGTCCAGGCCATCTGTCGCCCCCGCCCAGTCCGCGGGCGCGGGTCCGTCGTCTTCCTTGGGGATGTCCAGGTCTACGACCAGGAGTCCGGCGGGGCCGGTGGCGATGCCGACGTTGTAGGGGGCCGTCTGCCAGCACGCGGTGATCTGCTCAGCGGCAAGGGTGGCGCGCTGTTCGGGGGTGCGATGGCCGTCCGTGCAGCGGCCGGTGTGGGGGCAGTTGCGTTCGGGGTGGCCTGCGGGCCGCTTGTCGCCGGGGCGGAGCGGGAAGACGGGCCAGCCGTGCTCAGCGGCGGCCAGGGCGGCGCGCAGCAGCGCCGGGGTGGGGGTTGGTGTCATGCTGGGGGTCTCCTGTTTCTGCGAAGGGACGGAGAAGCCGGGGCGGTCGCGGTCTTGTGGTGAGAGGCGGCCGCCCCGGGCATAGCTAGAGGTCGGTGAGCGCGGCGGTGGGGATCTCGTAGACGTCGATGACGTCGTTCACGCCGTCCCAACGGCCGGGGATGTGGTGGATGTAGACCACGTGCAGCGGAATGCCGTCGCGGCCGTTGAAGGCGTAGACGTTGACCGCATCCACGTTCTTGGGGCTCTTGCGGGCGCTGCGGATGTGGGACAGGGCCGCGATCACGCTGATGCGCTCGGGCTGGTACTTCAGGCCGTCGACCTGCGTGTGGAGCGTGGGGTGCTGCGCGGTGCTGAGGGCGGGGCTGGTGCTCATGTCGGCTGGTCTCCTGAGTGGTGGCGGATCCAGAGGGCGTATTCCTGGCGGACGTAGCCGCGGGGCTCGCGGGCGCTGTCCGGGTGGTCGGGGGTGTAGGGGCCGTCCGCGTAGCCGGATGGGCCGAGGCCGGCGGCGTGGTCAATCTCCATCAGGCGCTGGGCCGCTTCGGTGGCGCAGGTAGCTGCATCGCCGCTGAAGGGGTCGTCGTCCGTGAGGGCGATGCGGTCCAGGAGTGCGGCCTTGCGGAGCCAGAACTCTCGGACCTGGGTGCCGTGCAGGCAGTCGCGGGCTCCGCGCACGGTCCAGCCGATCTCGCTGATGACGCTCGGCGCGGTGGCGTATGCCGCTTCGGGTGCGGGCCAGTGGCGCCTCACGCGTCGTCCTCGGGCGTCCGGGCCGCGTCCTGCCAGGCCTTCCATTCGGCGCGGTTCACGCCGAGGCGGTGCGGGGCGAAGGCCGTCGCGGCGGCGAGGGCGAGGGTGGCGTGGACCTGCGCGGCGGTGAGGTAGTACCGCTCCAGGTCAGAGCCGGTGGTGTTGTTGTAGGACTCCTGCAGGTATTCCTCGGCCTGGAGGTAGTGCTCAGGTCCGGTCATGGGGTCTTCCCTTCGCTGGTGGGGAGCTGCGGCAGGCCGGCGTCCGTGAGGGCCTGGGAGTTGAAGCCGGGGAGGGTGGCGCGGGTGATGAGGGCGTTGGCGAGCTGTTCGGCGTAGGCCGCTCCGGAGCGGGCGACTTCGATCTGTGCTCCGGCGCGGAGCGCTTCGACGCGTTCGACGTGTGCGTGGTCCTCGCGGCGGCCGAGGGTCTGCCGCTCGTGTGCGACGGTCTCGCGGCGGTCGGTGCGCCAGTAGCGGGCGGCGAGTCCGTAGGCGACGGCGGTGGCCAGCGCCCACAGGAGGATCGGGAGGGAGAGTCCGTCGGCGTATCCGGCGACTCCGGCCAGGGCCAGTCCGCCGGATGTCGCGAACGCGGTTCCGGCGATCACGCTGTCACCGGACCGGCCGCCGGAGGCGAACGCGCCGGCCGTCGCGGCTCCGGTGGCGAGGACGACCATGAGCGCGGCGTTTCCGATGGAGTGTTCGGCGCCGTTGGCGTTCCAGATCCGGCCCAGGATGAGCACGGTCGTGGTGGCCAGGGCGGGGGCGACCTTGGGGGCGAGGTCGATGGCCCAGTGCCGGTAGGTGATGGGGTCGTTCATCCCTGGCTCCCCAGGTCCGAGACGGCCTTGATGATCGCGGTGGTGAGTTCGTTGATGGGGCCGGAGGCGCCGTCGGTGGAGGCGAGGAAGAAGCCGAACATCATGGCGACGAACGCGGAGCCGTATCCGAGGGTCTTGGAGCGGAGGAGGAAGAACAGGACCAGCCCGAGCAGGGCGACGAGCGAGACGGTGATGGCCATGGGGTTATCCCTTCGGGGCGAACGTCTTGCGCGGGGCGGGGGTGGCGTCGCGGTAGAGGTGCAGCCAGAGGTTGTAGAGGTGGCGGCCGACGCGGATGCGCTTGCCGTGGCCGTCACAGCGGCGGCAGTGCTTGCCGCGCTTGAGGCGGCCCTTACGGTCGGTCTTCATCGCGTAGCCGAAGCCACGGCACTTGCGGCAGGTGCCGAACGGCGATCCCACACACAGGCTGACGTAACCGAGAGTGATGACGAGTAGGCAGGCGCTAGCAAGGAGGGTGAGGGCCATGGGGTGCCTTCCGGGCGGGGTTTCCGGTGTTTTCGCAGGTCGACTGCTAGGTGCGAGATCGCTGATGAGGGCCGGTTCAGGGTGCTAGCGGGGGTGCTAGACCTAGCAGCACGGGCCGCTAGGTCTAGCAGCGGTACGAGTCAGCTCCCGGACCGCTTGCCATCACGGAGGGTGATGGCGGCGGTGATGTCGGCACGGGCGATACCGCGTCGAGTGGTGCCCTTGCCGGCGGCGGTGGAGCCCCAGACGTCCTGGGCGGTGATGCCGTGCGGCTTGAGGTTCGTGGTGACCGTCTCGGACTTCCAGCCGCTGTAGACCTCGGGGCGCAGGGCGGCGAGGCGGGCGGCGACCTTCTCGTTCCAGACCTTCTCCTCATCGGCCGGCACAACCTTGAGGATGTCGGCGAGGAGGTCGAAGGCTGCTTCACCGCTTTCGGGTTCCTGGCCGAGGGCGTGGCCGGTGACGTTGCCGTACTCCTCACGCATCCGGCGGGCTCGCACGACGACCTGTTCGGCGCCAAGCGCGTCCACGAACGCAGAGGCCACGATGCGCGGGTCGTCTCCTTCACCGGCCATCCAGCAGATGCCGCGGTCGGTGCGGGAGAACATCGTGGCCCGGTATCCGGCCTTGTACATCGAGGTACCCAGCACCATGTCGTTGGCGGGCTGGCCCATGACCTTGAGGCAGAACCGCAGCACCGCGTTCGCTGAGATGCCGGTGGGCAGTGACTTCGCGTCCGGGCGCTGTGTCCCGAACAGGGTCACCATGCCGAGGGCGGGGCCGCGCTTGCCGAGGTCAGTGCAGATCTCCTCGATCTCGGCGCCGTACTTGTCGTGCTCGAAGGGGACCTGGCACTCATCGAACGCGGCGACGATCGGGTGCAGCCCGAGTGACTTGTCGTTGGCCAGGTCCGGGGTCACCTTCGACTCCGGGCAGCGCGAGCGCGGCAGGGACTTGATGACCTTGGCCCGGCGACGCAGCTCGGCCCTCAGTTCCCACAGCGATTCGAGGACGTAGAGGATGTCCTCGTCGTCGTCGCCGGCCCGGTAGCGGTGGCAGACCGGTTCCAGCGCGCCGAAGTCGCCGGTGCCCTTGAAGTCGAATGCGTACAGCGCGGCGCGCGGGTCCAGTGCTGCGATGAGCAGGAACAGGCGCATCAGGAACGTCTTGCCCATGCGCGGGATGGAGCCCACGACCACGCTCGCGAACATCAGGGTCACGGAGACGTCGCCCATGCGCTGGTCGTTGCCGAAGACGACCGGCTTGAACAGGTCCACCTGCCCCGACTTCAGCAGCGGCCAGGCGGGCTTCTTGGTCTCGTTCATGGGCTTGTCGCCCACCCAGAGGATCAGTCGGCCTTCGTGCTCTGTGGGGTCGGCCGAGGGCCAGACGGAGCCGACCTTGCGGCGCAGGCCGGAGGCGAGCGGCTTGCGGGCTTCCATGATGTCTTCCGGGGTAACGCCCCAGGGAAGGTCGAGGTCTGCGCGGTAGCCGGGCCCGTCCCGGGTGATCTCCGAGGTGAACCGCAGGCCGTTCATGTCGCCGCCCTTCTTGATGGCGGCCGACAGCTTGGCGTTGCCGATGTTGTCCAGGGCTCGGAGTACGAGCGTGCCCGTGAGCTTCTGGAGCTCCGTCTTCAGCACGGCGGGCCCGATCACCGGCTGGTCCTGCGGGGCGCCCCAGAAACCGGCGGTGAGGACTGCTGCCGAGGCCAGCACCGCGAGCCAGCCGGGGGCCATGACGTACATGGTCAGCGCAAAGCCGGTACCGAAGATCAGCGCCACCACGGTCACCAGCGTCCGCAGCCGCACCCGACTGTCCCGCTGCCGGGAGAGCTTCAGGTATTCGGCGGTGTTCTCCTTGTAGACCTCAAAGGCGCGGAGGGGGGCCGCCTCGGCGTCCCACACCCACCGGTTCGTGTCTCGGACCAGCCGGGCCATGCCGCGCGGGGCGAGTAGGCCGAGCTGGAGCGCGTACCAGGGGGTTCGGATGCCGTGGAAGGCAGTGGCGTAGAACGCGTTGCTTGCGGCGCGCTGGGTGGTGGAGATGAACCCCGGCTTCGACTTCAGCCAGGTCGGGATAATCGGCAGCCGCTTGTACGTGGTGACGCTCGGGGACGGCAGGTCCGGCGAGTCGACCGGCCTCGGCCGGGGCGACTCGTCTTCGTCGTCGTCCGGGTCGGCCGGCGGAGCCGCCGGGGCGGGAGTCGGGATGGTGGGGCGCTTGGTGGTGATGTCGAAGACCTCGGCGCCGGGGCGCTCGCACTCTTCGCTCTGGCCGGTGGCGTGGACATCAGACACGGTGGTCTGCTCCCTCATGTCGAGTGGGGTGGAAGGGCCCGGACAGCGAGGTGTTCGGGCCCGCCGTGCAGGTCAGGCAGCGCGCTGGTCTTCGGGGTAGGCGCAGGGCACGCACATGCCGAGCGATGCCGGGATGACGTAGCCCGCATCCGTGCGGCACTCGGGGCAGGTCCGGCGGGCGGTGTTCGCCTTGGCGAGCGCTGCGGCCTTGCCGGGGGTCATCGGGCGGACCGGCTTGGCCAGGTCGACGCGGTACAGGTAGGCGGTCAGCGGCCCCGGCCGGCGGCGGCGGCGTTCCAGCTGGGCCACGACGTCCTGTCCGCCGGGGCGCAGGCCGGCCGCGCGGAGCTGACGGCGGGTGGCCAGCCCGTCCGGGGCGAGTCGCCAGGAGTAGACGGGTATGCCGTGCCCGGCCATCACGCGGCCGCCGCTTCAGCCGCGGCGGCGCGCTCGGCCTTGAGCGTGTCGCGCAGCAGACGCCCGTTGGCGGAGGAGGTGCGGACTGCCTTGCGGATGGCCTCGGCCGTCAGCTCACCATCGGTCCAGTTGGCCGTGACCGACCGGGCCTCATCCAGCAGCTCATCCGAATCCCGCGTCGGTCGGGGCGTGCGGGCCGACTCCGGTACCCGACCGGTCGCCCGACGCGGAGCCGACCCCACAGCCGCAACCGACTTCACCGGAGCCGGCTGGGGAACCTCGACCGGCTCGACTACCGCAACCGCCTCGGGCAGGGCCACCGGCTCGATCACGGGGATCGGGT
Source organism: Streptomyces sp. NPDC003038 (assembly GCF_040611115.1). NCBI lineage: Bacteria > Bacillati > Actinomycetota > Actinomycetes > Kitasatosporales > Streptomycetaceae > Streptomyces > Streptomyces sp. NPDC003038. The sequence goes on along the minus strand of NZ_JBEXNN010000010.1, from coordinate 5,151 downwards.
CGGCCGACTCAAGGACGGGAACGTCGGCTGTCACGGTCGGCACCTCGGGCGTCGACTCGTACAGGTCAGACCCCAACCGATTTACGGTGATCCCTAGCGTTTCATCCTGGTTTGCGTGGGCGGTGAACATGGCGGCCAGGGCGGCATCTGCGCCACTGGTGAGCCGGTCGCGCTGAACGTCCAGCAGTCGGGCGCCCAGCGACGCGTCACCCAAGCCGACCTTCCGGGCCAGTCGCCACGACGTCTGGTCGGACCACTTCCGAACCAGCGCCCACGGGTGGTTCGCAGCACGGGCGCGGTGGTAGGCCAGGGACCGCACCACAGCGGCGGCTTCGGCTTCCGCCTCGGCGTCGCGGCCGTCCTGGTGGACCACGATCCGCCGGGCCAGGAACGCCATGCCCTCGGCCGCAACGCACATGCCCATCGGGGTCACGGCGTAGATCACGGTGCGGCCCGGGTCATCGGCGGCCATCGCCGCCATGACCGAGGCGGCCGCGGGCAGAGCCCACAAGCCCACCCGGATGATGCGCGGGGAGGACTGGCCGAGCATCGTCAGCCCGAGCAGTACCAGTGCCAGAACCGCGGTCGCCCCCTCGCCGGCCGCGACCGCGCCGAGCGCCGTGCCCTTGCCGTAGGCGCGGCTGATGTTGCTGTAAGTACCCACGCCACCGGCGACGCCGGTGGCGAGCATGGGCAGGAACGCGGCCGTCAGTACGACCCTCTGCACCACGCTCAGTGACGTGCGGGTCTTCATCACGCCGCCTCCCGACGGGTTCCGGGGCGGCCGTCGCGGCGGCCGTTGACCGTGCTCATCGCAGGGACGGTCAGCCGGTGTGCGATACGCCAGCCTCCGCCGCGCTGCTTGGCCTTGTACATCTGCTCATCCGCGCGCCGCAGCAGTAGCGACAGGTCGCCGGATCCGGTGCGGTGGTAGGCAGCGCCGATGGACGCATGGACCTCGATCGGCCGGCCGTCGAACGGCACCGGCTGGCCGAGTCGGCCGGTCAGCATGAACAGGTCCACGCGCAGCTTGTCGATGCCGTAGCCAGGGATGACGGCGGCGAACTCGTCCCCGCCCAGCCGTCCGGCAATACCGGCGTGTTCCTCGGCCCACCGGCCCAGGCGCTGCCCGGTTTCACGGATGACCGCGTCTCCGGCCGCGTGGCCGAGGGTGTCGTTGATCTCCTTGAACCGGTTGAGGTCCAAGACGAGCACTGCGCGCTGGCACTTCTGGGCCAGGTTCTTGCGGGCCCGACCCTCGAAGGCGTCCCGCGTCCACAGCCCGGTCAGCGGGTCGCGGCGGGCCGCGTCGATCCGGCGCCGCATCCACAGGCTGTGCACCGACCAGCCGGACACGAGCGGAAGGGCTGCGGACAGGGCCGTCATGGCGTGGCTCATGCCGCTTCCCCCGTCCGGGCGGAACGTCCGGCCTCGCGGGCGGCGCCCCGCAGGAAGGGAACCGTGCGGGTGAGCGCGTCGGCGTAGAGCGCGTCCCACGCGGCGATCTCGTCACCACCCTCGCCCAGTGCAGCCAGCTCGGCGATGACCTCACGGGCCACCGCCTCACGAGCCGCACGCTCCTGGGCGGTCTCCGGGGTGAGCGGGCCGCGGAACAGATCCCGGTCGAGCCCGAGGGGCAGTTCATCGAAGCCGAGCGCCAGTTCCTCGAACTCGGCGGGGTTCACGATCTCGTGGTTACCGATGTACGAACGCATGTGGATCTCTCCTGATGAGCGAAGGGAACCGGGGCGCCTCGGTCCGTGGTGAGAGGCAGCGCCCCGGGAGTGAGGCCCGAAACTTCGCGGCTCCCCTCCACCCCGCCCGTACGTGACGGGCGGGGGAGGCAACCGGCCGCAGGCTGCGAGCACTGCGGAAGGGAGAGCGAGCCGTGCGAGCAATGCCGGGCGGTGAAGCCCGGAGATGCCTCGCACGGCGGTTGAGCGGTGACGCGAGGGGCGCAGCTGGCCGTACCGGTCCAGTACGGCCAGCGCCCGTAGATGTCGGTGGATCACAGGAGCCTCCAAACCTGAGGGGCGCGGCTTCACCGGCGCACCGTTGCCACGGTGCTCGGTCCCGAGCCTGGGATCGGGTGCGTCATCGTCACTGCTCTAACGCCAGCAGGGCGGCGCGTCCCGGGTGGCACCCCGAGGGGTGTTCTCCAGAGCCAGCACGCAAGAAAAGGTGTTGCCACCGACGACTGCCCGTCGCCTGGGGACGGGGATCACGCCCCATCTCGTTTCGCTCGGACCCATCGACCACCCAGGAGCAGGTGGCTGGGTCGGCACGCTGTTGAGTTCTTAAGGAACGGACGCTGCCTTCGTACTCACCCCCTCGGGCTTTCCTCCGGGCACAAACAAATGGAGCCCTGCACCGCCAAAGCGATACATGATTGAACATGTACCTCACAGTGGCCCGCTCGGTCCGGGCTGTCAAGCCCTTCGTGATTTCCGAGCCGCTGTGGTGTGCCATCAGAGTGCCGCCAGAGGCGGGGACGAAGTCACCACGTCCCTGGACGACTTGGGACGTCCTCGGTAGCGTTCCCGGGGGCGAGTACGTCCCTGGACGTCCCTGGGGGTGAGGATGGCAAACGAGCGCTTACGGTCCGCCATGCTGTCGAACGGCGTGACGGTGGATGCCATGGCAGAGCACGTTGGGGTTGATCCAAAGACCGTCGAACGGTGGATCACGCAGGGGCGCGCGCCGTATCGGCGCCACCGGCTCACCATTGCGGCCCACCTGCGCGAAGACGAGGCGTACCTCTGGCCCGACGGGCTACCTGACGGCCAGCGCAAGGATGCGGCTGACGCCGAAGTCTTGAAGGTCTATCCACACCGGTCGTACGTCCCAGCGGATCTCTGGCTCCAGCTCTTCGGCAGAGCGGAGCGAGAGATCGGCATCCTGGTTCATGCCGGCGTGTTCCTGGCGGAGAACCCTCGCTGGACGCAGCTGCTCAGACTGAAGGCCTCCTCCGGCGTCCGCTCCCGGATACTCCTCGGTGACCCAGAAAGCCCAGAGATCCAGCGCCGCGGTAAGGAGGAGGAGATCGGGGAGGGCGTCGCGTACAAGGTCCGAGAGGTGCTGAAGCTGTACCGTCCGCTCTTCGGTGTAGCTGGTGTCGAGTTCCGCCTACACCGGTCAACCCTGCACAACTCGCTGTATAGGTCCGACGATGAGTGGCTGGTCAACACCCAGGTCTACGGGGTCAGCGCTCCGCTGGCTCCAGTACTTCACCTGAGGAAGGTGGCTGGGGCTGAGCTCGTGTCCACCTACCAGCAGAGCTTCGAGAAGGTCTGGAGCGAGGCCGTCTCCATCGAAAGGCAAGCATGAGCCGCACCGACTACTTCAACGATCCCTCAGCCCCGAAGGCCAACAGCATCGTGCCGGCGGTAACCGCCTTCGTGGTCAACGACGCAGACGAGATCCTGATGGAGCGCCGCTCCGACAACGGACGGTGGGGTATGCCCGGAGGCGTCCAGGAGATCGGCGAGAACATCGCCGCGACGGTCGTACGAGAGGTATTGGAGGAGACCGGCATCTCCGTCGAGGTGGTCGGCTTGATCGGCATCTTCACCGACCCGGGGCACGTGATCGCATTCTCGGACGGCGAGGTCCGCCAGGAGTTCTCGCTCTGCTTCCGGGCACGTCCGGTCAGCGGCGACATCAAGGTCAGCTCGGAGTCATTCGAGGTCCGATGGATCCCTCGTCCCGAAGTCGAAACACTCGACATGTCGCCTACTACAAGGCTGCGCCTCGAAGAGGGTTTCCGCGGCTCCCCTGTCCCTCGGATCAGCTGACGCTCTGCCGCGCAGCCTCGGCCCGACGCTGCTGTACGCGCTCAACACGATTCAGCAGCTCGGGTCGGGCAGCAGAGACAGCACGGAATACGACGTGATCGAGCCCGTAGCGATCAAGCACTTCTGCCAACCGGTGCCTGGGGTCAACGAGCTGCCCCGTAGGGCTGCTGGTCAAGTCGCAGTACGTGATCGCGTCCACCAGCTCAGGTTCCGCGGGCCCAAACTGCTCAAGGGTCTCGGACAATCCCAACTCGGCGGCCTCCCAGGGGGAGGATGTGTGAAAGGCCACGATGCTGCACAGGCGGGGGTCGGCTCCGACCACGTCACGGAGGTACCGAGCGCCGTCAATCATGTGCTGCCCCGTATCCACGGCGCCTTGGGCATAGCCGACGTCGTGTGCGATGGCAGCCGCAGCCAATAGTTCTGCGTCATCCCCAAGCGCTGGCGCCAGGGCCAGGGCTTGGGCATACACCCGCCGAGAGTGAGCCCACCGGTCCGGAAGGCTCTCTGCTAGCAGCGATTCGGCGAGGTCATGCGCCCACTTGGCCAGCTTCACAGTGCGTACCCTCCAAGGCCGTTTCGGTTCAAGAAGCCGGGCTGACGAAGCGCCCAACTCCCTGCCGCGCTACGACATACCCAGCCACTTCTAGTTCACGTACAGCCCGACGCACAGTCCCCCGGGCCACACCGTAGGTCTCTGCTAGCTCTGCCTCACTCGGAAGCTTGACGCCGACAGGAAGAGCACCCCCCCGGATGCGATCCAGGAGGTCCGCCATGACCCGCTCGTACGGCGCCAACCGCCCTGCCACAGCCACCTGCCGCCCGACCCCGGGAACGGTCACGATCTCGCCCGACTCCTCAAGAGCCTGCAAGGCACGCCGGACTGTCGTGCGAGCTACGCCGAACTCCCGCCCAATCTCGGCCTCCGAAGGCAGCCCGCCCGCGTAAGCCCCCTCAGCGATACGCACACGGAGTGCCTCCGAGACCACGAGATACGTTCCGCGCGGGCTGGGTCCAGACACGCGTAGCTCCTTCAGCAGCCGACCGAGCACAACTCATCTAGCTTCCCATGGGGAGCAGAATCACAAGCCGCAGGTGCTTCAGACCACCGCACGGAGCCGCAGCAGGAGGTCAGCCCCACAACTTCCCGCCGGTCGCAGGCACAGGCGGCCACGCGTCGCGACATCGACTGAGAGTTACGTAAACCCCGCACCTTCGACCATCCTTCCTGCCAAGATGATCGCCATCGCATCGACACTGGACTGCTCTGGCTTAGAACCCCACTGCCGAACCTCCCGGTGCGCGCGCCCGCAGCCGACGCCTTCACCGAGGTACCGCTCACTGACTTCACTGCTGG